>CADCQX010000230.1 GCA_902803695.1 Oscillospiraceae bacterium | reverse complement strand
TGAAGCGAGGATCTGCTCAACCTGGAGTTTTAATCCGCGGTTAATGGTTACACGGCGATCAGCGTCGATTATTGCCGCCAGATAAATGCCTTCAACAAAGATCAATGCTGACAGGATTATTGCCAGAAAAATAGAAGTATTTCCGCGTTTATTCCTTCGCATCAGTTTCCACCGCCGATCTTTATGCAGTCGATGATGCCACAGATCATGGTATTAACCTGTTCAGGAGATGTATCGGCTACCATATGCCCGTCTATCTCCCTTGTTTCGACAGGTTTCTCGCTTCTTAAACGGAACCGCATCTCAGATACGGCTGTCTTGGCCTGAACAACCGAATCCTTTCTAATTTCATTAGGATAAACAATAAACGCAGCCAATATTATCAGGATCAAAGAAAAACAGATAGAAGCCTCTAAAGTACTTCCCATATGATCACCACCCTTTTTGTTTTTATTGTTTCACTTCAAAGGGACAGAAAAATCGACAATTAAAACAATCTGTCGACAATTGGTACTAAAGAGGTTTCAAGATCGGCTTCTGCCAGTGTTTTCGAAAAAAATAACCGTGGGTCAAAAAGATCGACCCACGGCTTAGAGTATTCAATTATTTTAATTATGCACGAAGTGTAATTCCGTATTTCTCATTGAGGTTTGTAAGGATGGAATTTACAAATCCGTCGATGATCTCAGGTTTGAACTCTTCATCCTTAGGAGTGAATACAACACTGAATGCCAGAGACTTCTTGTTCTCACCGAGCTGAGCACCTTCATAGATATCGAAAAGCTCGATCTTGGTGATGTACTCACAGGATGCCTCGATCTCCTTCTCGACTGTGGCACAGGTGATGTTCTTATCCATAACGAAACAGAAGTCACGCTTCTCCTCAAGGAACTTAGGAAGAGGTATGAACTTTCTTTCCTTGCCGTAGTACTGACTCAAGATCCTTAAGTCGATCTCAGCTACATATGCAGGAACTCTCATATCAAGCTCATCGCAGATCTCATAGAGAACCTGACCCAGGTAACCTACTACCTCGCCGTTACAGATAACCTTGGCTGTTCTTCCAGGATGCAGGAATGTCTTCTCATCCTTTTCGTAATCGAACTTAACATCAAGTGCATCAGCGATAACTGAAACAAGACCCTTGAGAGAATAGAAATCCTCATCCTCTCCGAAAACACCGATGCAGATCGTCTCGCGCTCATCCGGATATTCGGTAAGCGGAAGGCTCTTTGGAAGGAACTTATTACCAAGCTCGTAGATACGGCCGGAAAGAATGCCTCTCTTCTGGTTTCTAGCCATTGCTGTGATCATCTGAGGAGCAAGAGTCGTTCTCATCAATGAAAGATCGATATTGATCGGATTCATGATCTTGATAGCGAAACGCTCAGGAGCATCTTCAGGCAATCGGAGAAGATCGAAATCTGATGGAGAGAAGAATGAATAATGAACACCTTCATTAGCACCAGCAGCACAAAGAGCATTCTTGATCTTAAGTTCAGAACGCTGCTTTAAGTTGTTTCCGCCGCTTGTAACCTTAGCCGTTGGAATAAATGTAGGAACAATATGCTCGTAACCATACATACGGATAACTTCCTCAGCTACATCCTGATAGGATTCCATATCTACACGATAACCAGGGATAGCGATAGTAAGCTCATCACCATTAAGCTTTGGTGCGAAGTTAAGGTTCGTAAGGATACGAACGATATCGTCATCCGGTACAGTGATACCGAGAACACCGTTAACCTGCTTAACGCTTACAGTCATCTCACGAGGCTCAACAGAGTTACCTGTGTTGATGTCGAAAGATGTCTTACTTACCTTACCGCAGCCCAACTCTTCCATAAGGTGAAGAGCACGCTTCATAGCCATAACTGTTGTGTACTCGTCAACGCCCTTAGAGAAACGCATGCTGGAATCAGATACCTGACCCAAAGCCTTGGAACTCTTACGGATGTTGTCATGAGCGAACTTGGCAGCCTCGAACATAACTGCTGATGTTGTATCGCGGATCTCGGAATTGAGACCACCCATGATACCTGCAAGTGCAACTGGCTTTGTGCCGTCACAGATAACAAGGTTCTCTGTAGTAAGAGCAAACTCTTTCTCATCAAGTGTTACGATCTTCTCGCCTTCACCTGCACGGCGGACATGGATCTCATTACCCTCAAGGTAAGAAAAATCGAACGCGTGCATAGGCTGACCGAGTTCCTTAAGAACGTAGTTAGTTATATCTACTACGTTAGAGATAGCAGAGCATCCTACAAGAGCAAGACGGCGCTTCATCCAAGCCGGAGATTCCTCGATCTTAACATCGGAAACATAATGACCGATATATCTCGGGCAAAGATCAGGAGCAGATACCTTAATATCGAATGGGATGGTTACATCTGTCTCTGTATAATCGAGCGCAGGTTCCTTGATCGGCTTACCGAGAACTGCCGCTACCTCACGTGCAATACCGAAGATGCTCTGGCAGTCAGGACGGTTAGCTGTGATAGAAACATCGAAGATATAATCATCAAGTCCCAGGATAGGCTTAACATCTGAACCAGGAACACTGTCATCAGGCAATACGAGAAGTCCGTTATAACCTGCACCAGGATACATGTCCTCAGATACTCCGATCTCGACACCTGAACAGAGCATACCGAATGAATCATAGCCT
>CADCQX010000229.1 GCA_902803695.1 Oscillospiraceae bacterium | reverse complement strand
TTCACCGAGTCTTCCGAGATCCATTGTCTTATCTTCATCGGCCGGGAAATGAGTGAATATGGAATCGACAGGTTTGTACTCGAAGCTTGTTGCAGGAACGTAGATACCTCCCTGTGCAAGAACGAAAAGAAGTCCTACTGCCTGAGTGATCGTTGTCTTACCGCCTCGGTTGGCACCGGTAAGGATATAGACTGTGTGATCAGCATCAAAGTCCAGATCGTTATAGACTATCTCTTCACTGTGATTGGATGAGATAGCGAGTTTAAGATTATAAAGGCCTCTCGCCTTCATGGTAATGCCCTTCTCGAGATCTTCCGGAGAGATGACCTTTGGCTCACAAAATGGCATATTCTTCTTGAGGTTTCCCTCGATGAACTCAGCGAATCTTATATAGTAAACAAACTCAGGGATCAGCTTAGAGATGTTGATGACAGCTACATTGATGTACTTGGAAAGTGTGTCTCTGAGCTTTTTGACCAACGTATCGAGCATCTTGTTTACGAGCTTATCAAGATAGAATGTGGTACTCTCAACACCATCTCCCTCAGGAACTGAAGCAGTTGTCTGGGAAGCATTCTTCATCATGACACCCTGAACTGATGTTTTGGTATACATATCATATAGATGATTAGCTATATCATTTAAGCCGATACCTTCTTCGTTAACCGGATGATAATGCATATCTCCGTCCCAGTCAGTTCCATCGTGGAGTTTGTTCTTAGACTTAAGAGCATCCGCGAAATTACTTACGATGCTTGACTTCTTGAAAGGCTCGTTATTAATGGAGATAAGGCCGAGACTGCTGGCCTCGAAGCGTTCGTTGACATTGATACCGACTGTAACGCTCTTGACACTGGATGCTTCAGCCTTGATCTTTTTGATATCGTCCTTCATCTCTGCGAAGAAAGACTCGGTATATATCGCATTAATATATTCACGCAGGTCTATGAGTCCCTTTGACTTGATAGGTGCATTCTTGAGGCACTCCTGCATCGCTTCGACGCATTCGATATAGTCGTTGATCTCATCCATCTTATGAAGAAGATCCCAAAGTCCCATTCGCTCGGTGGAACCGCGTTTCATAGTCTTGAAATCCTTGATGTACTGGATCTTGTCAAGAAGCTCCATCATCTTTTTTCGAAGATCAGGAAGATTAAGGATATCGACAAAGACTTTCTGTCTGTATTCCGAGACCTCGGGGTCAGTGGTGAGCCTGGAGAGGATGCTCATGATAAGGGCTTCTTCCTTAGGCGCACCCGCGAGTTTCTGGCACAAGACATCCAAAGCCAGATCGTGGCACGACAGACTTGACAGCTGCCTGTAGCTTACTTCCTCCTGCCGGGGATAAAGGATACTTATTGGTTTATTGATATCAACAGACATATGGATCTCCTCTTATCTTATACTAAAGTAATTCTATTCTTATCCAAATGAATAAACAACTATTCCCGATACTATCAGTACCAACGCTATTACTTTCTTGAGACTCAGTTTCTCACCGAAGAATATAAGTCCCCACAAAGTAACAAACAGATAACCCGTTGCTTCAAGGATCGGTCCCAATGATAACGGAATTCCTCTGTAAGCCAGGATGGACAATAAAGTCGCGGCTATGAAGATGGAATAAGCACCGATCACGTACGGATTCAGGTATTCCTTTATTATGGAATCGCGTTTCTTGTCAGCCGATTTCTTAAGGATGATCTGAGATATCGAACTGATGAAGACACCGAATATGAGGATGGACGCATAAACAAAACTATTCATCTTCTTTATGATCCTCCATCGAAAACAATACGATACCGACGATAACGATAACAGCTCCGATGATCCTCTGGATCGATATGGACTCGCCAAAGATCAGGATGCCCCATACCATTCCCCAGATGACCGTTACCGCTTTATTCGCAAAAGCGAACGAGAGCGGAAGCCTTTTTATGATCTGTTGCCAGAAGACAGCATAAAGTGCCAGAAGGAAAAGAACTCCGCCGTAAAAAAGGCAGAATCTGAGACTCAAAAATTTTTCCCCGGAAGCCTTTTTACTGAAAACACTGCTCAGCGAATAGACCATCATCAAGATGTGTAAACCGATTATTACCAGATAGTTTTTCTTTACACTCTTTTCCAAAACAATAGTCTCCTTATAGTTCTTCCGGCATATACTGCTTCATGGTCTCCATGTCTTTCGAAGCCATGAGATAATATCCGAATCTTGTGGAACTGTCGCTTACTTCGCCTTTAATTTCCCTGATCTCCGATGATACGATCATCGAAGGATCTTTGTCGGACAACCTGTTATAAACGGAAATATCTTCCTCATTGAAGATAAATCTTACACCCGCGATCATAGGCGAACAGACCTTAGACAGATCAGGCTTTTCACCGACTGCAACCTGGATTACCGCACGGACGAAATCGATTCCGGTAGATATCCTTACCAGGTCGCTTCCTATGAAATCGCCGCCCATTCTTCCGCCTATCTCGATGATCCTTATCGTTCCTTTATCATCTATCTTTATCTCTGTATGAGATGCTCCGTTAGTGATCCCCAGAGTATCAAGAGCATGGTTTACCACGTCTTTTACTTTGCCGAGAACTTCATCACTTACAGGTGCCGGTTCCAAATGTCCGGTCTCGATAAAATGCGGATCGCCTGTTGTGTATTTCTTTGTCATTGCCAGAAAATGATGTTGGCCTTCAAATGAAATATATTCGACGCTGTACTCATCGCCTTCGGCAAATTCCTCAACGAGCGCGCTCTTCTCAAAACCCTGCTCTTTGGCAGATCCTATTGCATCCGGGAGTTGTTCTCTTTCATAGACCTTGGATATCCCCCTGCTTCCGGATCTGTCCAAAGGCTTTACGATAACAGGGAAAGCGAGTTCAACATTTTCGAGATCATCAACTGAATTTACTAGTATGCTCTTTGGAGAAGGATCATTATTTTCTTCGAAAGCCATTCTCATCAGATGCTTATTCGTTGACTTCAAAGTGGTCTCCATGGAATTACAAGGAAGCCTGAGTTTTGATGCAACATAGTTTACCGTTATGACTGCAAGGTCTGATGCTATCGTACATATTCCCGAGATATCAAGCGATCTGCAAACTTCCAGGATCTCATCTTTTTCGATGATGCTTATGGGATAAAAATGATCTGCGATCCTTTCACCTACATCATTTGCCTTCCACGCGAAAACATGGGTCTCGTAACCCATTTCCTGTGCTTTTCTTATCAGCGGTTCTTGAAGATAGGAAGCTCCTATTATTGCAAGTTTTTTCATTGCTCTTCCTTATCCTCATTAAGAATCTGTCTTACAACGTAGATAGGTCTCTCTTTTGTCTGCATGAAGATGTTGCCGACATATACTCCGACGATACCGACGACAGAGATTATGATTCCTCCGACAAGGATTATCGTTGCTACGGTACTCGTCCAACCGATGGTTACATCTGCGACAACAAGCTTATAAATGACCAAACCTATGAGAACAAAGAAGGAAACAATTGCCATCAGGAATCCGAGTGCGACAAAAAGTCTCAGGATCTTATCTGACTGTGATGTCAGAAGCTCGATAGCGAGATTGAATTTTTTCCTGAACGAATAAGAGGATCTGCCCTCAAATCTCTCATCGCAATCTACATCAACGGTCGTCTGTCTGAATCCGAGCCAGCTGATGTATTCGACATATCCTCTGTGCTGTTCACGCATCCTGCAGAAATTATCTGCAACTTTACGGCTTATGATACTGAAATTACTATACTTTCCGTCATAATTCGTGTCCGTGGCATATCTGTATACGCTATAGAAGATCTCAGACAGGAATACCTTGACCGGGTTTTCCTTTCTGACTGTTCTTCTGGCAAAAACTACATCATATCCTTCCTGGGCTTTATTGTATAACTTCGGCATCTCTTCAGGACGATCCTGGAGATCGCAGTCCATGACGAAGATCCAGTCACCTTTGGCATTATCGATACCTGCAAGAATAGCCTTCATCTGACCGAAATTTCTGGAAAGCTCAATACCTTTGACATGCTTATCTTCACTGCAGATGGATTCTATCTCTTCCCAGGAATTCTGAGGACAGCTGTCATTAACCATAATGATCTCATAGTCGTCAGTTATGGTCCTTACCGACTCTGATATTCTACGATGCAGTTCACGAAGTGCCGCACGGCATCCGTATACAGGTGTAACAACTGATATCTTCATCTTCAACCTCACTTCAATGTTCCTAAATTCTCACGGTCGGAATACATCTTTTCGTAGTAATCTTTGTATTCTCCGTCGATTATCCTGCTCCACCACTCACGGTTTTGGAGATACCACTTTATGGTCGAATCTATACCGGTCTCAAATGCGGTATTAGGCTCCCATCCCAATTCTCTTTTCAGTTTGGAAGAATCTATCGCATATCTGAGATCATGTCCTTTTCGATCAGCAACAAAGGTAATGAGATCTTCACTCTTGCCGAGAGCTTTTACGATGAGCTTAACGATATCGATATTCTTCATCTCGTTGTTACCGCCGATGTTATATACCTCACCGATCTTTCCCTTACTAAGGATAAGGTCAACTGCCGAACAATGATCCTCAACATAAAGCCAGTCTCTTACGTTGATACCCTTACCGTAAACAGGTAAAGACTTATCTTCCAGAGCATTTAATATCATGAGCGGAATTAACTTTTCAGGGAACTGATAAGGTCCGTAGTTATTTGAGCATCTGGATATCGTAACAGGAAGCCCGTAGGTCCTGTGATAAGAAAGTACAAGAAAATCTGCAGAAGCTTTACTGCTGCTATAAGGAGACGACGTATGTACAGGTGTATCCTCAGTGAAAAGAAGATCAGGCCTGTCGATCGGAAGATCTCCGTAAACTTCATCCGTACTGATCTGATGGTATCTTATATTGCCGTATTTACGGCAGGCATCCATAAGAACGCAGGTTCCGAGAATATTAGTCTGAAGAAAGATGCCCGGATCAACTATCGAACGATCAACATGAGTTTCGGCTGCAAAGTTTACGACTACATCAGGCTTTTCATCTTCAAATAAAGAATAGATCTTTTCCCTGTCACAGATATCAAGTCTTACGAATTTGAATCTGCTGTCGTTCATCACGCTTTCAAGGCTCGAGAGATTTCCCGCGTAAGTAAGTTTATCAACGCAAACGATCGAATAGTCTGGATGATTCTTTAAAATATAAAAGATAAAATTGGCACCGATAAAACCGGCACCTCCGGTAACTATCATCTTCATGACTGATTTCCCTCGTATCTGATCCTGCCTTGAGCAACAGTCCTTAAGTGTTCACCATAAGGGCTCTTTCCGTAACTTTCTGCGGCCTTAAGAAGTCTGTCCTTATCTATCCAGCCGTTTATATATGCGATCTCTTCAAGAGAAGCGATCATTATTCCCTGTCTTTTTTCGATGATCCTTACAAAATCGGATGCATCGATGAGGCTATCCATGGTACCTGTGTCTATCCATGCAAATCCGCGTCCGAAGATCCTTACAAGAAGTTTTTTCTCATCAAGATACATCTGGTTCAATGATGTGATCTCTAGTTCGCCTCTCTCGGAATATTCAACTGTCTTTGCTTTTGCTGCAACTCCGGACGGATAAAAATACAGACCCGTAACAGCATAATTGCTCTCCGGTTCCTTCGGCTTTTCAACTATCTTAACTGCTCTGCCTTCATCATCGATCGTTACTACTCCGAATCTCTCAGGATCCGGAACATAATAACCGAAAACAGTAGCGCAATCTTTTTCCTCGGCATTTTTAACAGCATCTCTGAGGATGGATGTGAATCCGCCTCCATAAAAGATATTGTCACCCAATATCATGGCGCACGAATCCTGACCTATAAATTCTTCTCCAAGGATAAAAGCTTCCGCGAGGCCGTTTGGTTCTTCCTGAACCTTGTAGGTAAGTGATATTCCGAAGCGTGATCCGTCTTCCAAAAGATCCCTGAAACGCTCGATATCCTGCGGGGTACTTATGATCATGATATCCTTGATGCCGGCAAGCATCAGTGTGGACAGAGGATAATAGATCATAGGTTTATCATAAACAGGCAAGAGCTGCTTACTTGTTACCATTGTTAACGGATATAAACGGGTTCCGGATCCGCCTGCCAATACTATCCCTTTCATAAGTCCCCTCCGATCGATCTTCTTTCATTATACAGCACAGTCATATGGTTTTACGTCTCAGATCCTTCCGGAATGTAAATGTTCCAGATCTTGAAACCGTCCACTTCATCTATGAGTTCCAGTTCGGCATCAGGAGCGTAATACTTTCTCACATATGCCAGAAGATCATCGATGAAGTAGTTATCAACAATATAGACGTTGTCGTGTGTCAGTCCCGAATAAGGATTATCCTTATCGATTCCATTCTGTTCCAGGATATACCTCTCATCCGGTCCGCGCATTGCTACGCTTCCGAAATAGAAATACTGATCTTTGTACATATCCTTCTCAGGTCTTAGCCAAGGATCATAATCAAAGTAGAGTTCCTGCATTCCGGTGTAGAGATCAATGTAGTAATAGTGCTCACTGTCTGATCTCATGAGTTCTATAAGATTAGGATGCGGCTTTCTGTCAGCGATCTTGAATCCGTATTTTTCCTTTACGAAATGAGCCGAATCAAGAAGAACGTCACTGAACTTTGCTCTGTACTCCTCATCCGATAATTCCATTAAACTATTATCAGGAATACACATCGGGATATGGAATCCCAAAACGAGCACCGTTGCGATCAAAGCGACTATATCCATTATCCTGAACTTCCTGCTGAGAAGAACAGTTGTCTTGCTGTAAAAGCTGTTCTTAATATCCGGTTCAAACGTAAATAGCAAAGTCATTATCGAACAGAGTATTATGCTGCTCTCGACTCTATATACGGTTCTTCCCGCATACGAGAATCCCAGAAGTAGAAGGAACGTTGAAAGCAATACCAAAAACGGCCAAAGCAATCTCTTACCGCAGAAAGCGGTAATGATTATGATCACATAAAGACAGATGGTGCTCCAGTAGACCATGACTCCTCTGGCAGCAATATCACCCATGAAGAAGATAGGAGATTCCGTAAGTTCGTCCGAATAAGCAACGTTAATGTCTCCGACCTTCTCGAGCTTATCAAGCGAATAAACGGAGGCATCACCAAATCCCCATACGTTCAATATCATGTAATCGGTGTAATCATAGCCGAGCTTAGCATAATCTTCTCCGACATCTTCATATCCCGGAACCCATGTATCCGTGATCCTGTATCTGTAGTACTGGAAATCCTCAAAGTCCTTATACTCCTGATTTCTGTACTTGATCGCATTTCCAAGATAATGAAGACCGAAAAGCGTACCGACAAGAACACCGCACAATACAAAACAGGTTCCGATCTTTTTCAAGGTTTCCTTGGAACTTATCTCCTTGTCCTTATAAAGATCGAAAGCCTTGTAAAGGAACACGATGAACAGGAAAAGCAATGAAACATATATGGAATCTATCCTCAGGAATGCTGAGAAGATCGCCATAACCGCTCCGCCTATGATACAAAAGATCCTTCCTTTTTTCGCTTCGAAAAAACCGTACAATACCAACAGTCCGCCCGCAAATCCGCCTACGGCCGCAACTCTGGTGAACTGGACGAGAATATACATATCATTAGCTGCGGAAGCCGCAAATATGAGACTTAATAAGACCGAAAGCGGTCCTTTTACTTTTTTGAAGAGCACGAAAAAGATGACCGTCATCGAGATGAATGACAACGTCTCCATGAACAGAAAGTAGAAACTTACCTTAGGGATCAGTTCATTGAAAAACTTAAGAACAAATCCGAGAAACGGATTTGAGAAAAACATATACGGGTTATTGCCCTGACCAAAAGCTCCGGAAAGAAGCGCATCCTGAATATGATCATCAGATACCTCATACTTGATATCCAACGTAAGGACTTTTATAAGCAGAACGATGATATTGAAAATAATTGCAGTCAAAAGAGGTCTGTTACAAAGAAAAATGCAAAGCCCCGAAAATACGCCCTTCTTTTGAAGGCTGCTTTTTTGTTCCATATTGCTGCTCAAAGTCCCTAACACTCCCTTTAGAACAATAAATACAAACTGCACTATATTATATAATAAAAAAGGGAATTAGTTAAGATTATCAGATGTTTCCCGATAAGCAACCGGATCAATATCAGTTTTCGTTATAGATCTCCTTGAGCCTTTCAACAGCCATGCGCATAGGATCATAGACAGTTTTGCATGTAACTTCATCGCCGTATTTTTCGAAAAGGACAGGAAGTTCCGTACATCCGAGGATGCATGTGTCGGTCCTGTTTACGAGTTCCAGGAATGTTCTTTTTACTTCATCATCAAACTTATTCTGCTTGACTGCTTCGATACAGAATCTCATCTTGGAATATTCATCTTCTTCAGGAGTAAGACAATCGATGTCATATACGGAAAGCTTGCTCTGGTAGACTTTTGACGCTACCGTTCCCTCAGTACCGATGAGATACACTTGCTTCTTCCCGTCTTCCACGATCCTATTTACACAGTTATCGACTATATTCAGGACCTTGTCCGAGAACTCAGGTCTTCTCTCCAATATCATCGGAAGAAAGAGATGCGCGGTATTACAGGCGAGCACTATGTGCGTACAACCGGCATTTACAAGGAAATCAAGAGACTCGATCATCTCAGAAAGAAGTTTCTCAACATTTTCGTTATAAAGGAAAGCTCTGACACGGCTCGGCATGGTACATCTGTTATCTATCACGATCCTTGGTCTGTCCCATTCCTTTTCAGCCTCAAAGATCTCGGCATATTGACGGAACATAAGAATGGTCGCATATGTACCCATTCCCAAAACTCCTATGACAAAGTTATCCTTCATTGTCTTACCTTCTCTCGAAAAATCTGGAGTAATTATATCACAAATTAAGGCGTGCCATCAGCGGCCACCCATAGACAAAGGCAGTTCCAGCCCGTTACTTTCAAGGAGTTCCCTGTCTCTTAAGATCTCGTCCCTGTCCCCAACTTTAACGATGCGGCCCCGGTTAATGAGAGCCACTTTACCGCAGGTATCGTAGATAAGATCCAGATCATGCGAAGCTATTATCTTCGTCGAATCTATTCCGTTGATCGCATTAATGACAGTGCGTCTGTTATGAGGATCAAGAGATGATGTCGGCTCATCAAAAAGGATCACTTTCGGCTTCATCATGAGTATGGTAGCTATAGCCGCCATCTTCTTCTCACCGCCTGAGATCTTATGGTTATAGCGGTCCTTCAGATGACTGATCTCAAGTTTTTTCAGTATCTCATCAGCCTTTTTGACCGCATCCTCCTTGGAAGTTCCGTAGTTAACCGGACCGAAGATCATATCTTCGATAACCTTAGGCATAAACATCTGGTCGTCGGATTCCTGGATAACATATCCGATATCCTGACGTATCGAAGGCAGATTCTTCTTTATAACATCAAGCCCGTTAAACTTTATGGAACCCGTAAAAGCCGTAAGACCCGTAAGCGCTCTGAACAGACTGCTCTTGCCTGCTCCGTTGGCTCCGATAAGGCCGAGCGAATCTCCTTCATTGACCGTCAGATCGATACTATCAAGGGCTTTTATTCCGCCGTCATATTCAACTGTCAGACCTCTGATGTCTATCATCTTTACCTCACAAACAATGAACCGAGCAAAGCCGGAACATTAAATATCCTCATAAGCACACAGGCCGCGATAAGTATCGGTATCCAAAGCCATGACAGCTTGGAAAAGACTCTGTCGCAGTAATAGAACTCACCGTTAAAACCGCGGAGTATCATACTGCCGTAATTGCGGTCCGCTTTATTCATGCTCCTTATGATGAGTTGCCCCAGAAAAGATCCCCAGGATCTAAAAGCGATACCGTTTTGTCCGGGAGCCCTCAAAGAATAACTCTCCGTCATAGTCGCGACTTCATCCAAAAACATAGAAACGTATCTATATGTTAGAAGCAGGAGCGATACTATGATCTTGGGCATATGGATCTTACGAAGGCTCTTACAAAGGTCATCTATAGGCATCGTTGCCACGAGAAGGAACGACGCCATAAGACTATACATACCCTTGAGCATCAGCGTCACCATGGACACGATGCCGTAACTGACCCTGAAGCTTCCTATAGAAAACATGATCTCACGATCCAGAAAAGGATTTACTATGCCTACCAAAAGTACGATCGGAAGCACAACCTTCAGTTTTCGAAAACAGGTACTTACAGGGATCCCGCTTATCATGTAACCCAAAAGAGGAACCAGTATCATCGCAAACAGACCGACAATGTCGTATTTGTTGAACGACGCGACCGTCGCGATAAAAACGATGGTCAAAAGAAGCTTGGAAAGCGGGCTCAGGCCATGGACCGGAGAATCAAGCTTACTTAAATCCTCGACAGAACGTATCTCGGAAGATGCCTCTCTTGCTCTGTTCATTTCTCACCTTTTAGGCATTCTTTTTGGTCTTCTTGCGGAAGAAGCCGCCTGCAAAGCAGATGCCGATAGCGATAACAGCAACGATCGCAGAACCTACAACACCCGAAACAGTTGTTCCGAGAGGATTCTCGCTGTCGGATGAGAAAGCATAATCAGGAAGGAAAGACGTTTTCTCCTGTATGGATCCGGCCTTATCAGCTACAGAACTTGATGTTCCGTAATCCTCTTCATCAAGACCCATGTTAGTTCTGCTCTCACTGTATTCAGTATTTCCGAACAAAGCCCACTCAAGTCCGTCAGGATTGCCGCTGGCAAGAAGTGAGAAACCTCCGCCGATAACGATAACGCAGGCAAGAAGTACTGCGATAGTGACCTTAAGCGAACTCTTCTTGCTCTCACCGTTATCTACGCCCTTGATAAGGTCAGGAGATGTGGAGTGAACAAATACGAGAACAGCTGAAGTTGCAAGGCCTTCGATAAGACCGATCGCAAGGTGGATAGGCTGCATGAGCATAACAAATGACTTAAACGGAAGCTCTGTTATGCCGGAAAGTGAAGTCTCAAGTACAACCGAGAATGCACCCATCTGTAATGTGATAACGCAACCGAGTATAGACGCCAGGATGAGCTTGATCTTCGTATTTATCTTGGTCTTCATGATCGGCCTATAAATAAGGAAGTATCCCACGAAGCACCCGTAGAACGCCATGTTCCATATATTCGAACCCAGAGCCATCAATCCTCCGTCCGCAAAGAACAGACATTGTATCAATAAAACGGTTATCATCGAAAGGAATCCTGCATACGGTCCTAACAATGCTGTAAGAAGCATACCTCCACAGATATGTCCAGATGAACCTGTTCCCGGGATAGTGTAGTTGATCATCTGTCCGGCAAATACGAGAGCCGACATAACAGCCATTGTAGGCAGTCTTTTGAACGTCGGTTCGCTGGTAAGTTTCTCCTCTTTCTTCAATTTGTAGACCGATAGTCCCGCAACCGCAGCGGAAGCCACATACATTGTTCCTGCTACCGCAGGTGACAACAAAGCATCAGCCATATGCATAACGCATTACCTCCTGATTTCCTTTTTTATATCACCGATCGAAGTGCCCTCTGTTATGGCGATCTTCGATAAGTCTTCATATTCGATCTTCTCGCGGACAACTCCGTATCCTTCCGAGATCTTGACCCTGACATCACCGTACGGAGTATTCAAAATCTCTGTTCTTCTGTCGAGCGTAAACCTGTTGACAGGCTTTTCTCTTACACCGATAGTAGTCGTGTATTTGAATATCGTGCGTACGATCTCATCCTCTTTTTCCTTGTCGCAAATAACACTCAAAAGAATTCCCGGACGAGATTTCTTCATAGTTACCGGAACAGTAAAAACATCTCGGGCACCGGCATCAAAGAGTCTTTCCATAGCAAATCCGATCTCTTCACCGGTCATATCATCGATATTGGCATTAAGTTCCACTATTGAAGCTTCCCGGGAATTAAGTTCTCCAAGCATGGCACGTACTACATTGGCACTTTCAAAATCCTTCTTTCCGGTACCATATCCGATCCTGTCAACGATCATCATCGGCTGCACATCAAACTTGCTAGAAAAATACTTAAGGATAGCTGCTCCTGTCGGAGTACACATCTCAGACCTGATCTCACCTGCATATGTAGGAACTCCTTTAAGAATGAAAGCAGTCGCAGGAGCAGGAACCGGTAAAGTACCATGTGCGCACTTAACTGTTCCGCTGCCGACACAAACAGCTGAAGATATAACGTTTTTTACCTGAAGCTTGTCGAGAAGATAACAGAATGCCGTGATATCAGCTACAGCATCCATTGTTCCGACCTCATGGAAGTGGATCTCCTCCACAGGTTTGCCGTGAGCAGCACTTTCTGCCTCCGCGATCAGCCTATAGATACCCATGATATCCTGTGTAACATTGTTACAAAGCTTCATATGGTCGCATACGATGTGTTCAATGTCATGAAGTGACGTGTGGTGGTGATGATGTCCTTCATGCTCATGATGATGGTGCTCATGTTCGTGTTCATGATGGTGTTCGTGGTGATGATCATGCATTTCCTCACTCTCTTCAACGCCATCGACAGTTACTTTCATATGAGTTCCGACTATTCCGCACTTGGTATCAGGAAATATCTCATATTTTACATGGGTGATACCGAGAGAATTAAGTTCCTCGACTACCTTTTCCTTATCATCAAAAAGATCTATAAGGGAAGCAGAGAGCATATCTCCTGCTGCACCCATGGAACAATCAAAATACAGTGTCTTCATTTCTTAGCCTCCATATGATTGATCATACTGGCGAGATAACCAGCACCGAATCCGTTATCTATATTTACTACCGAAACCCCGCTGGCGCAGGAATTCAGCATAGAAAGGAGAGCCGATATCCCACCAAACGAAGCTCCGTACCCCACACTCGTCGGAACAGCGATCACCGGACAGTCCGAAAGACCGCCGACTACACTAGCTAATGCTCCTTCCAT
>CADCQX010000228.1 GCA_902803695.1 Oscillospiraceae bacterium | reverse complement strand
TACATTGTCATTTGCTAACGCTCTTAGAGCTGCTCTCCGTGAGGATCCGGATGTTATCCTCGTAGGTGAGATGCGTGACCTCGATACAATCAGTACAGCTATTACTGCTTCTGAGACAGGTCACTTGGTTATGTCCACACTTCATACATCAGGTGCAGCTGATACAGTTAACCGTATTATCGACGTATTCCCTCCTCATCAGCAGGATCAGGTACGAGTACAGCTCGGCGGTAACCTTATTGCAGTTATTTCACAGACACTTGTACAGAGAATCGGCGGTGGTCGTGTAGCAGCATTTGAGATCATGATCGCTAACGATGCTATTCGTAACCTTATACGTGAAGGTAAGACATATCAGATCGACAGTACTATCGCTACAAGCCTTAAAGATGGTATGTGTCCTTTGGATTTCTATCTTGCTGAACTTGCTAAGCGTGGAGTTATTTCCCGTGAGGTAGCATATAACAGATGTAGATATCCTGATGATTTGAAGAGATACTTGTCCAATGCCGGTGGATCTAATTCCATTGCAGGCACATCACCATTGTTTGGTGATTTGGATTTTGCATAAGAATTATTCAGGAGGTTATGTTGTATGCCAAAATTCAGATACGAAGTAGTAGATGCTAAAGGCAAGCAGTCAACAGGTGTTATTGAAGCTAACAACGTCAATGACGCTTCCAGACTTCTTAGAGCTGATGGCAAATTTATTGCTTCAATCAAGGCTGATACCGGCTCGAGCTTGCTGAGCAAGGATATTGGTAGTCCAAAACTCAAGACAAAAGACTTGGTTATCATTTCCAGACAGTTGGCTTCATTGTTGTCCGCAGGTATTACTATTATCCGTGCTTTGGATATGCTTTATCAGCAGGTAGAAAGTAAGAAGGCGAAGAATTGCGTTGGTGCAATTTATGAGTCGATTCAGTCAGGTAAAACTTTATCTGAAGCATTTAAAGAACAAAGTGACGCATTGCCGGCTATCATGGTAACGATGGTTTCTGCAGGTGAAGAGTCAGGTAAGCTTGACGAAGTTATGGCAAGATTGGCTGATCACTTCCAGAAAGATGCTAAGTTGAAGAATAAGATTTCTTCAGCATTGATCTATCCTAAGATCCTTGCTTTCGTTACAGCGGCAGTTACACTCGGACTTATGTTGTTCGTTGTCCCTAAGCTTTCTGAGACAATTAACGAACTCGGTGGTGAGTTGCCGGCACTTACAAAAGCAGTTATGTCCTTCAGCCATTCGTTGGTCCACTACTGGTTCATTTACTTATTGGTTGTTGCTGGTATCGTAGTAGCATTTAAGGTTTGGAAAAAATCCGAGTCCGGATCTACCACTTGGGCTAAACTGATGCTTAAGATACCGATTGTAGGTAAAGCTACAAAAATGAATGCATCTGCAAGATTCACAAGAACAATGGCTACACTTCTCCGAAGTGGTATCAGTGTTCTTCAGGCTATCGAGATCACAAGTGCAACTCTTGATAATAAGATTCTTGAGAAGAGACTTTATGACGCAAGAATCGATATTAGAAAAGGTATGAACCTTTCTAAGGCTATCAGACCTATCAAAGAGTTCCCTCCAATGATCTATGCAATGGTAGCAATTGGTGAGGAGTCAGGTACATTGGATTCCATTTTGGATAAAGCAGCTGACTTTTTCGAGGATGAGGCAGATACCGCTACTGCAAAGGTTACATCAGCTATCGAGCCTGTTATGATCATCATCATGGCAGTTGTAGTTGGTTTCGTTGTAGCAGCAGTTGGTCTCCCGATCTTCAAGATGGCTTCGTTCATCAACGTATAATATATAACCGAAAGGAGTAACAATAATGGGTTTTCCAGGATTTGGCAAAGGTACACAGCAGCTTGTTATAGATGCTTCAAGTTCCAATCTTAAGGTAGCCGTAGGCAGCTATAATTACAAGACAGGTGTGGTCTACATTGATAAAGCAGGTATTATCCCGCTTGATGCAGAGACGATTAATGACGGTGCGATTTCCGATTCTTTCGGTGTTGTTATGGCTCTCAAGCATGCTTTGGCAAAGCTTGACATCAATGTTAAGAGCACAATTATCACGATCGAGGGTGGTTTTATGCACACTCGTGACCTCGAGCTTCCGTCAGTTAGACCGGAGCAGCTCAAGGATATGGTTAAATATGAGATTTTGGGTCAGAGTTCTAACAGAGACATGATCGTAGAATATATCGTTTACGGTAAGACTCTTGATGAAGAAACAAAGGCAGAGAAACTCAAGGTAAGAGCTACAGCTATTCCGATCGATGTAGCTAATGAATACAAAGAGCTTCTTAAGAATACTGACCTTACTCCATATGCTTTGGATGTAAATCCAAATGCTATCCGTAAGCTTTTTGACGGTGGAATGATCAATGGTAATGTAAATGTTTCCAATTCCACACTTCTCTTGATCGAGCTTGCAGGTAAGACAACAACAATTACAGTTTTGGATAAGGGCTTCCCGGTTCTTTCCAGAAGATTGCAGTTTGGTCACGGTAATATCCGCCAGGTTGCAGAGACTGTTAAGAAGATGCAGGGTGGCGGAGAGAAGCAGTCATCATTGGCACGTCGTTTGAATATTTCAAAGAGCGAGGCTGATATGAGTGTTCCTGTAGAGGATATCGATGTATGGCACGAGTCCCTTTCCGATGAGCCATCTTTGCAGAGCGCTGTAAATGCTTACTTTAAGAGTCTTACTGATGCAGTTTCAAGAACAGCACAGTTCTCTATCTCCAAGTTCCACGTTGACAGTATCAGTACCTGTTTCTTGTATGGTTCAGGTTCTGCATACAAAAAGATCGACAAAGAACTCTCACGTCAGCTTGGTACACAGGTAGAAGTATTGAATACATTGAGCACAGTTTCAGGTCCTAAGAACTTCATAATCTCGGAGTTCGTCAACTGCTGCGGTGCCTTGATCCGTGAGTAAGAGGAGGTAAAAAATGGCTAGTATAAGCAAAAGAGAATTTGCTAAGAAGGACATGAACTTCTTCTCAGAGTTCGCGGCTTCTTCACAGGCAATGGCAAGGATCATGGGTTACATGATCATAATCGGCATTGTAGTTGTCGGTTTAATGGTTACACTTTGTGTAATTCAGTTTATCAGATGGGGTGTCATCAAGGCAGAAGTCAAGAAGTACGATGATCTCTTTGCTACAGAAGAGTACGCAGGTCTTCAGGGCGAAGCTGATGAACTCGCTAAGAAATCAGCTCATACCAATGAATATGGTTATGTTGTTTCTGAGATGAAGTCTACTGTTGACAGAGAAACAGGTGTTTCCTTCGATATCATCTCTGAGTTGGAGAAGCACATTCCTTCAAATACTATTATTACTTATTATGAAATAGATAAAGGACATGTAGTTATTGGCGGTACATCTCATAGTTACTACGCTATGACTGAAATCGTCAACATGCTCCAGGAGAATAAGTATTTCACAAATGTTAACTTCGAGCAGGAGCGTTGGGACGCTTCTGAGGCATATGAAGTTGAGGTTTTGGCTAGAACTTATATCAATGGAGAGTACCTGTTTACTATTACAGCATCCCTCGATACAGAGTATCTTGTATCTGTTACAGCTATAACAGTTGATAACAATATTCTTCAGGTTAAAGAGAGCGAGATGGTCGAGGCCGGTAAGATCTACGAGACCAAAGAGCTCACAAACATCAATGTTGCAGGTAACAACTATGTTCTTTCTGCTGTAAACATCAATGGTGCTACTCTCAACGAAGAGGACTTTGCGAACGTTATGGCTTCGGACACATTGAAAGTAGAAGTATATGACGATCTGAAGATACAGTTAACATATACATTGACGACTTCAGGGGAGGGCGAGTAAATGGGTAATCTATCAACAAGAGAAAAGATCTTGATTTTCTGTGTTGTTCTTTTATTGGTTTGTGCAATCTTCTATATTGCAGCATTAAGACCATTAAATAATCTTATCGGCAATGCTCAGGGCGATCTTGCTGAGAGAGAAGCACAGATGCAGTATTATGAAGACCTCAAGGCTTCTAACAATGAAACAAAGAAGCAGATCGAGGCAACAGAAAAGACAATCAAAGCTCAGGAAGCAAGCATGCTTGCTAGCGTAGATGGCGAAAACATCGTTAACTATGTTGAAAGAGTTTTGGAAGAAAACGGTTCACCATATCAGGCTAAGGTTAGCAGCCAGGATATTGATTGTGATGACATCATTCTTCCTAATGGAGATAAGGCAACACAGTCACTTATCCTTAAGAGAGTAAGTGTTGAGTATGCAACTACAGACGGATTTACAGTTCCTGAGTACGATTTCAATCCAACATGGATCAAAGATGGTTATTATGATCTTGAATTAGTCGCAGATGCAGTTTCTAAGATGGGTGATGAAACAGAGTATCCTATCGTTGGATATAAGGAATTCATCGAATCTATGAAGATCATCGCTAAAGAGATTCCTTCTTGCGTAAAGATCCACAATATCACTATCGAAGACTCTAAGTATGGTTTCTGTTATCTCAGAGCTGAGATCGACGTATATGGCGCTAATCTCGGATCAAGCAAACTTACTAAGGACAATGATCCTGCACAGGTTAAGCTTGATTGGGGCGGAAAGACAAACGTCGATTGTAAGGGTGGTATGATTGGTCTTCCATTGGTTAACTTCAATCAGGACAGCACATTCTACCTCTTTGGTGTAATCGGTGATGGTGTTGACACATATGTTGACAGACCTTACTGTTCTTATTTCTCTAACGCTATCATGGTTCTTATCTGCCAGGAGAACGGAAGACTGTATGAGGATCCATATGAGAAGATCCCATTCAAATTCGAAGAAGATATCGAAGGTGATTTCGGTACAGGTAGCCAGGAAGGCAGCACTGAAGGCCAGCAGCAGCAGGCACCGGAGGAGTAAAATTAGTCCGAAAGTTCACATTTTGACCCGATTGCGAAAAAAATGTGAAAAAAGTTCAAAATTGCTATTGCAATTTGAAAATTAGGTGTTATAATCAAATTACAAACTCAATAAAACAATTTTAGGAGGAATTTCTTATGAAAAAGATTTCAAAGTCCAAGAAGGGTTTCACACTCGTAGAGATGGTTCTCGTTATCGCTATTATCGCTATCCTTGCAGTAGCTATGATCGCTGGTATCGCTACATACATCAAGTATGCTAGAACAGCATCTTCAAGAATGGCTAGCCACAAGTCCGCTACAGAGTCTGTTGTTTCTGTAATCGCTGACTACTTCTAATAATTGAAGTTAATTGCTAGCAGACGATTTAATAATCGAATGTGATTCTTAATTAGCGGAGGGGGGAGTTAGTTTCTCCCTCCGTTTTTTAGAATAATAATGATAGTGGAAACTGTAAGGAAATCGTGATAAAATACACGATAGTTGGAGGACAGGTAGTATGCAGAAGCTTAATAAATCGAAAAAAGGATTTACATTGCTGGAGTTGGTAACTGTTATAGCTATTATTGCTATTTTAGCTACAGTCCTCGTCTATGCAGTTAAGAAGATCATTGAAGTTAGCAATGACGCTAGAGACAATGCTTCTAATAAAGTTGTTACAATGAAACAAACAAATGCTGATATGACCAGCAAATTAAAAACATATGGTTTCTAAGTTGGAGGCGTGTATGAAGAAGAATAAAAAGGGATTTACATTGCTTGAAGTTATTTTGGCTGTAGCCATTATGTTGATTGCTTCCACGATGATTTTGCAAGGTTTCATCGCGACTTTGGTATATTCTGCTAATACAGCATTATATGCAAAGACCGGTGCTGGAAATAGTGATAAGATGTATGACGTTGTTGTCACGAAGAGGGGCAAGAACAAGGACACTGGAAACACATCGTATGACGGTATGAATTCTACTGTTGGAACGATCAAGTTCACCTTTGACTCGGGAACAAAGTCATACAGAGTTAATACCTGGGCTGCTAAGAATGCCGGCTCCAAGGTAAAGGCTGATGAAGATAGCAATACTTCATTCAACAGATATGCTGTTACTTATGCTCTTCCTGATATTAAGTGCGATAAGTGCGGCGTTAAGAACGTAGGTATAAGCGCTGAGACTGGTAAGTGGATCTGCACAGTTTGTAAGAAAGAACTTACTGCTCCAACTACAGCTACAGATCCGTAATAAAGAAAGGGGCTTTGTATGAATAAGATCAACAAAACCAGGAGCAAAAAGGGTTTTACTCTTTTGGAAGTTATGCTTGCTATAGCTATCATGGTTATGTGTGCAGGTGTTTTCTTCTCACTTGTTCTTGTAGTTATTAAGTCTCATGCTAATGTAGTAGCTGCAAATGATATGGCTGATTTTGCAATGCTTAATGCCAGAGCATTTGAGAACTGTGTAATCAACTGTAAGGAAATCAATGTTAAGGATACAGGAAGTAAGCTTGTTTGGGTTAACCCTAAGAAGAACCAGCTTGAGAAGAATTCTGTAGCATTGTTCAATCTTTCTCAGTACAACGTCGTTCCTGAGGGAGACAAGTGGAAGATTGAATTTAAGTGTAAAGTATCTGCTGACGGAATCATCAAATACGTTTTCACACTTACAGATCAAGCTTCAGGAGGAGTTGAGGGTATCAACAATTACAAGTACGTATACGAAGGAACAGTTTATGTACCACGTACTGTAAAGATTGAAGCTACTTCCGGTTATATTGATAAATTGTATGTAATTGACTATTAATTTGTATTTATAATCTGATATACTGATATTGCCTCGCAGGTGCGGGGCAATATTTTTTATTAGGAGAATTTCATGAGCATCGTTGTTGGATTGGATGTAGGCGGCAGCACAACGAAGATAGTTGGAATGAAAGACAGAAAGATCGTAGCCAAGTGTGTAGTTAAGGCTAATGATCCTGTTACATCTGCTTTCGGAGCTTTGGGCCGTCTTATAGATGAGAATGGACTTCAGGTTAGTGATATAGATCAAGTGAATATGACCGGAGTAGGAGCTTCATTTCCTTCCGGATCTTTGCTGGGAATAAAGACTAGAATAGTAACTGAATTTATGGCTACCGGACTGGGAGGATTATATCTCTCAGGTTTATCCAGAGCAGTAGTTGTCTCGATGGGAACAGGTACAGCCTATCTTGATGCGGGTTACGACCGTGTAAGACATATCATCGGTTCCGGCGTAGGCGGAGGAACTTTGGTAGGCCTGTCTAATTCTGTCATTCATGTTGATGATGCAGAGAAATTGTCCGAAATGGCAGCTAACGGTGACATAAATAAAGTCGACCTGACGGTAGGTGATATTTCTAAAACTGAGATCCCTGGTCTTTCTATGGATACGACAGCATCCAATTTCGGAAAGAATAATGATGATCTTTCAAAGGAAGATAAGATCGCAGGAATAATGAACCTTGTTTATCAGTCCATAGGAACGATGTCCGTATTGGCAGCGAGAAATGCCGGCTTAAGTGATATCGTCCTTACAGGACAATTAACCTCAATGCGTCAATGCAAAGAGATGTGTGAGGCGTTCAGCCAGTTATACAGGATCAATTTCATCGTTCCTGAGGATGCAGTCTTCGCTACTGCGGTAGGAAGCTGTATTGTCGAGGAGGAGAATTGATGGAAGGACAGAAGCAGGTTAAAAAGGCTCGAGCTTTCGAATTAGACTTTTTGAGAGGCTTTGCCCTTTTTATGATGATCTTTATGCATCTAAGCTATGATATCAGATACATCCTGAGAATAGATGCTTTCGGATTTCATGAAAAAGACTGGTTCTGGGTCTTTATTGAGCCGTTTTTTCTTTGCGTATTTGTCGGCATATCCGGTATCTGCTGCTCTTTTTCGAAAAATAATTTTCTTAGGGGCTTAAAACTTTTAGGTGTTGCCCTCTTTATCACATTTGCGACATATATTGCCACTTATAAGATGGGCATTGAGTGCTTTATCATCTTTAACGTGCTCCATATGCTGGCGGTGAGCATACTTGTTTATTCGCTTATTGCTCTTATTGAAGAGAAGACGAAGGCGTCGCCGAGGCTTATGAATGTGCTTATCGCTCTTCTGGGTCTTTATGCGACTCAGGTCGGCACACAGATCGACAGGTTTGAGGGAGTTGAGACGAATCTTTTGATACCGTTCGGTATCACGGGACCGAATACTCCGTTCATGGGCGATTACATGCCGCTTTTCCCGTGGATCGGCGTTTTCCTTTTGGGAGCTGTTGTCGGAAGGACATGTTACAGCAGCAAGGAAACGCTTTTTAAGAATGCTCCGGCTATCGTTCATAAGATCTCGAAGCCGTTCGAATTTATGGGAAGACATTCGCTTATCATTTATCTTGTGCATCAGCCGCTGGTCCTCGGACTTTGTTATGCCATTGAATTCCTGGTGAAGAAGATATGATAAGAGATTATAAAAGACCTT
>CADCQX010000227.1 GCA_902803695.1 Oscillospiraceae bacterium | reverse complement strand
CCTGACGTTGACTTCGATACATGCACAACGCTCATCGATGACAAGATCCTCGATTCATTCGACATCGTAACCGTTATCTCCGAGATCAACGAGGAATTCGATGTCGTTATCCCTGCAGAGGAGATCGTTCCTGAGAACTTCAACTCCGCGCAGGCACTCTACGCTCTCATCAAGAAGATCGAGGACGAGGACTGATAATTAGATGATATTTACGTCCGCGCAATTCATCATATCCGTTATAGTATTGGCGGTACTTTACTATATCGTTCCGAAAAAAGCCCAGTGGCCGCTCCTTTTGGTCGCGAGCATCGGCTTTTATTATGTCGCGGACAGAAAATACACAGATCTCCGGCATGATCATTCGTGCCCGCATCTGATATTCATACTGGTAACTTTCATCGTCGCATTCCTGACCGCATATCTGATCGGCAGGATCGACCAAAAGACCAAGGCATACTTAAGTGCCAGCAAGGAGACCATTTCCAAAGAAGAGAAGAAAGCCTATAAAGCCAAGGCCAAATCGAAAAAGTGGGCTGTTCTTCTCGTCGGGCTCATTATCGCGCTGGGCCTCTTATGCGTTACCAAGTACACCAACTTTGTTATCTCCAACATCAATTCCTTCCTTAAGGAAGGCTCGAAGATAAGACACTTCGACATCGTCATTCCTGCCGCGATCTCGTACTACACGTTCCAGACCTGCAGCTACGTTATCGATGTCTACAGGGGCAAGACCGAGCCTCAGAAAAATCCGTTTAAGCTCCTTTTGTTCGTGTCGTTTTTCCCGCTGATGGTGCAGGGTCCTATCTGCAGATATGACGATCTGGCGCCGACACTGTTCGGTGAGCATAAGCTTCTGGAGACAAACATCTCCAAGGGTCTTACCAGAGTCATCTGGGGATACTTTAAGAAGATGGTCGTAGCAAACCGCATCGCTCCGGCGGTCATTGCGCTTTCCACAGACACCGATACGTATAAGGGCACATTTGTTTTCGTGGCGATGCTCTTTTATGCATTCGACCTCTACTGCGACTTCACGGGCGGCATCGACATCACCATAGGTATAGCCAAGGTTTTGGGCATAGACGTTGCCGAGAACTTTAACCTTCCGTATTTTTCGAAAAATATCAAGGAATACTGGAACCGCTGGCACATCACGATGGGCACGTGGTTCACGGATTATATCTTCTATCCGGTATCGGTCTGCGGACCGATGCTCAAGCTGTCCAAGTGGTCCCGTGAGCATCTCGGCCAGAAGATCGGCAAGCGCGTGACGGTATATCTCGCGTCACTTCTCGTGTGGTTCACAACGGGTCTTTGGCACGGCGCCGCATGGAACTTCATCGTCTGGGGTCTCATGAACTACGTGGTCATCATGATCTCACAGGAACTGGAGCCTCTTTATGCCAAGTTCCACAGCAAGGTGAAGATCAAGAACACGGTGGGCTACGGCATTTTCGAGATCATAAGAACTGTCCTTCTCATGAGCATGATAAGGATGTTCGATGTGTACAGGAACGTGCCTTTGACGTTTAAGATGGTGGGAACGATGTTCACGAATATCAATCTTAAGATCTTCGCTGACGGATCGCTCCTTAATATCGGACTTGGAAAGCACGACTACATCGTTCTCGCGGCGGCTTTCGTGATAATCCTTACGGTGAGCATCATCAAGGCAAAGAAGGGCGTTGTGTTTAAGGACAGTAATTTTGCAGTAAGACATTTCCTTCTGGCATTGCTTCTTATCGTTATCGTTGTTTTCGGCGCGTACGGTGAAGGCTACGACGCGACGCAGTTTATCTATAATCAGTTCTAAGGAGTCATATGAAGAAAAAGATAATAGCATCAGTTCTGATAATTGCTTTTCTCATAGCGGGACTTTGGTTCGCGCAAAGGCTCCTTATGCCTAAATACATGGGCAAGATCGTGGAAGGCGCCATGGTGGAGGAATACTATAAGGAGACCACCGATCACGACGTTATCTTCATAGGCGACTGTGAGGTCTATGAGAATTTCTCGACCATCAAGCTCTGGGAAGAATACGGAATCACTTCATATATCAGGGGAAGCTCGCAGCAGCTCATCTGGCAGTCCTATTATCTTCTCGAAGAGACACTTAAGTATGAGAAGCCGAAGGTGGTCGTTTTTAACGTTTTGTCGCTGAAGTACGACAAGCCTCAGAAGGAAGCTTATAACAGGATGACGCTGGACGGCATGAAGTGGTCAAAGAGCAAGGTCGACGACATCAAGGCGTCCATGACGGAAGACGAGAGTTTTATAGATTATGTTTTCCCGATCCTCAGATATCATTCAAGGTGGAAGGAACTCACGGGCGATGACCTGAAGTACATTTTCGAGAAGGATCAGGTGACACATAACGGATACTATATGCGCGTGGATGTAAGGCCTCAGGGAGAGTTCCCGGAGCCGATGCCGCTGGACGATTACACATTCGGCGACAATGCCATG
Organism: Oscillospiraceae bacterium; assembly: GCA_902803695.1. Classification (GTDB taxonomy): domain Bacteria; phylum Bacillota; class Clostridia; order Saccharofermentanales; family Saccharofermentanaceae; genus Saccharofermentans. The sequence continues at coordinate 10,713 of CADCQX010000227.1, read as the reverse complement.
AAGTATCTCGATATGATGACGAAGCTTTGTAAGGACAATGATATCGAACTGGTGCTCATTAAGGCACCGACCGAGTATCCGTACTGGTATGAGGAATGGGATGAGCAGGTAAGTAACTACGCTTCTGAGAACGGCCTTACCTATATCAACATGATACCTCTGCAGGAGGAGATCGGACTTGATATGTCGGTGGATACCTACGATGCGGGTCTTCATCTGAACTTAAGCGGCGCTGAGAAGATGTCGGTCTATTTCGGTAAGTGGCTGGTCGATACTTATGGTCTGGAAGATCACAGGAACGATCCGAAATACACCAAAGTTTACGAAGAAAAAATAGAATACTATAATAAAATGATCGAAGAACAAAGAAACAATCTGGAGGAATAAAATGAGATCGAGAAAATATGCAGCACTCCTTCTTTCAATGTCGATGGCAGCTTCGGTAGCAGCATGCAGCAGCACCGGCGAGACCGCAACTACAACGGAAGCAGGAAATAGTAACGTAGAGACACAAAGCGAGCAGAGTGAAGGAGGAGCCGATACAAACGGCGCAGCAAAGGAATCCAACTCCAAGCTCGGATTTAAGACAGCAGGCAAGGAGCTTAAGGTGAACATGGACTTCTCTGAGGTATCGGATTCACTGGGCGAGCCTGTAAGTTATTTTGAGGCCGAGTCCTGCGCTTTCCAGGGACTCGATAAGGTCTACACATATTCGGATTTTGTAGTAAGGACATACCCTGACGGCGACATCGACAGGATCTCATCCGTCGAACTCAAGGACGATATCGTAACAACATCCGAAGGCGCGTACATCGGCATGAGCGGTGACGAGGTCAAGGGCCTTTATTCCGGATACACGATCGAGGGTGATGACACCGGATCCATGACGGTAAAAGACGGCGACACAAAGCTGTCCTTCATCTTCAAAGACGGCACCGTGGATTCTATTACATATACCGCTGCGGAATAAACAATTCTTTGTCTTTTTCCGTATACTGATCGAAAACAATAAGAAGGCTCGAGATATCTTTTATCGCGGGCCTTCTTCTGTATAATATATTCAGGAAAAAACGACAAGGAGGAATACAAGATGGGTCTTGGAAAAATGCTTTTAAGAACAATGGTTGGGGCACCTATCCGTCATTCCAATTCTATAGTAAATACAGCTGTCGCATCAGCAAGCGCAGCAGCAGCAACGGCGGTTGTCGCAAACATTATGCAAAACAGGCAGCAGCAGATGTATCAGGCAAGGGCAACAGCTCCTTCACAGGGAGGAAACTTCAGCTCGATGCACGTTAATACACTTTTGGGCAAGCTCGCTCTTTGCTACTACATGGCAAGGATCGACGGCAGCATCTCAGTAGATGAGGGCCTCGAACTTGATAAGATCGCAGGCCAGATCATGAGCGACAGCTCGATCCCTGCTTCCGAGAAGGCTAAGGTCGAGGCTATCTCCAGAGATCAGAACATAAGCTTTTCGACGGTTACGGCTTTCCTCGATCAGGCAGAGCCGTCCGCACTCGTATCTTTTGTATCCGATATCGAAAACGTTGCCAAGACGACAGGCGGCGTAACGACTCAGGAGCAGAGGGTCATCGATATGTTCAAGGATTACGTAACGAGAAAGACAGGTCATTCCTTCAAGGCCGAAGACATGAACAAGAACGCCGTACAGGTTGACCTCACATGTCCTAACTGCGCAGGCCAGATGGAACTTGACCAGACGATGCTCAAGGCATACTGCCCGTTCTGCGGATCCGCGAAGATCATCGACGCATCGCAGATCAGAGATGTCATGAATGCAATGAACAGCCAAAGGAGAGAGTGGTAGTTTTCGAAAACAATTATATAAAGGGGAGATAAAAAATGAGAAAGGTCATCGTAATGATCCTGACAGTGCCGCTTCTGCTGACTGCGGTCTTTGGTTTGTCGGGTTGCTCGGCGACGAAAGACGAGTGGTACAAGGATACCATTGAGTATTACAAAAAGAGCGTTAAGACCGGAGTTGAAGGTACCGACAAGCAGCTTAGTGTTCCGGCGGAGATCAAGGGCAAGGGAGATCTTATCGGATACCTGCTCATAGATCTGGATGGTGACGGAAGAGACGAACTTCTTATCGGATATAATTCCGGCGGCGGAGTGACGAAGTTCACGAATGTCATCGTCAAGCACTCTGATCTGGGTCCGTACAGCCTTCTTACGGGTGCAAACGGATACTACATCTATCTTTGTCAGGATAATATCATTCGCGTTGATTCCTGGTACGGAGATGATACAAAGATCGAGTATATGAAGTTCAATTCCAGGAGCAATTCATTTACGAAGGTTGACGGGACATACGATCCGAAAAAGTGGGATCTGAAGAAATTCTGATAATGATAAACATAAGAACAAAAAGGAACTGCATATGACAGTTCCTTTTTTAGTGGTCGAGGCGACAGGACTTGAACCTGCGACCCCATGCTCCCTAAGCACGTACGCTACCGACTGCGCTACGCCTCGATTTTGCCCGTAAAGTATAACCCAAAGAAAAATCCTTTGTCAACAAACCCGGATGTTACGCCCGGGGCTGCAGTTTTTGCTTTTTTTCGAGTAGTTTGAGGAAAGCTTCTTTTATGAAAATGAGAAGGGTAGAAATGATGACTGCGAGTACAAAGATCAGAAATTCGATGCTGTGGCGAGGGAATCGATCGAAAAGACCTATATTCTCAAAGATCGGATAAAATCCGAATGTCAACGGATAGTAATGGGTAACCTGAATAAAGAGGCTGTGTTTTCCGAAGAAGTTCAATCTCTTAATGACAGGCAATTTTGTAGTCGCGAGAAGACAAGACAGTATAATAACGGCAAATGCTCCGATCATGCTGTTGAACAGAAACGCAAATGCATTATTGAATTTGTTGCCGAAGAAACTGACCACACCGTTTAATTGAGATGTTGGGATCAAGATGACAAAGCACATGAGCATGATTACGGACAGAAATACCTTGTCTTTGGTATTATCGCCGTTAAATGTCTGAGCGATCATCTTGATGGTGTTTCTGACGAGGAATCCTATACAGTAATATGTAAGCACAGGTATCAGCGAGTTTATCGGCCAGTATCTGTAAATGAAATCATAGTAGTCGCTGAGTGTCATATAGGATACTCCCAGGATGATGATCGCCACCAACACCATTTTCATGAGCTTGGCATTATCTATACGGTGGAACAGCTGGAAAACAGCTTTGACAATAAACAGGTCGAGAAGGAACCATGTCGGCACATTGTAGACACATTCAAATCCGGTCGCTCCGAGAAAACTGTGGATCAGGTAATACAGGAAAGAAGTATGATACTGAAACATTATCACCAGGAAATCCAACAGCACAAAAAACAGGAATGGAAAATAAAGTCTGCTGAATGTTTTTCTCAGATAAGGAAGATAATTCTCCTGTTTCTTCTCGAAAAAGCCTGACAACAGGATAAATGTCGGGATATGGACCGAGTAGATATATTGGTGCATGGCTCTTTCTTTGCTTATGGCGTGACCCAAAACAACCAAAAGGATACAGATACCCTTAGCAATATCTACAAATAGTAATCTTTCTTTCCCTTTTTCCATTGCAACATGCCCGATTATGTATGGCAGACCAATTTTTATCGTGTCGATTTAATTATATCGTTTGTGAGATACATAACAATATGACATTTGCGTTACGTACACCAAAGTTTGATGAATAAATGATATTATGATTTTGTGTTGGAGTATGAGTTGTTGGGAGGTAATTATGGACAAGAGCAAGATCATCCGTTATGTGGTCATCGTTGTAAGTTTTCTTACAATGGCTGCGACGGCTATTCCTTGTCAGCAGATAATAACTGAATCCGAGAAGAAACGCACAGTAGAATATAATGCGGTCATGCCGTCCTTTCTGGGAGTCATAATAGTTATCATGGCTATTGGTTGTGTCGTTTTGGCCTTCAGTTCGAAGTATAGGCACTGCATCTGGACTGCACTTTGTTGTGCATTGGCCATAGGCGGTAAGCTGGTCATTTTTATGACAAAGGTAGGCGTAGTGCATCATGAAGCCAATTTCCTTGGTGAAGCATACGAGGAGATCGGTGCCATGAACCTGGATACTACGTATGACATTACGACAAAGACCTATTACGGTTTCTATATAATCGCCGGATGTGCGGTAGTGCTGCTCATTACAGGATTGATAACTTTCTTTGTAGGTTTTATCAAAAAGCCTGAGATCGAAGACGACTGATAACTCTCAGGTCGGAATAAAGGGAAACAGGATATGAATGAGAAAGGTCCGGTCAACAAACCTGATCGTAAGATCGACATCAGGAACATGGCGATCATAACTTTTCTTGTCTTCGTCCTGACATTCCTGTTTTGCCCGTATTCGCCATATTTCCGTTATGTGTACAGCTACGATGAAGTCTGCTACAAGATAGTCACGGAAGGAATCTTCCGCGGCAAGTTTCCTTATAGGGACCTTTTCGATCACAAAGGTCCGCTTACCTATGTGATCTTTTCACTCGGCTATCTTCTGGCTGGCAAGAATACTTGGGGAATGTGGGTCATCAGTGCGATCGTTGATTCGCTCGGTTTTATCTTCGCGTATAAGACATCATGCCTGAGACTTAAGAAGAATACCGCACTTTTGAGCGCTGTCTTCCTGCTGTTCATGAATTCGGTATTGATGAACCATAATATCCTTAATACAGGTTCCAAACCGGACGGTTTTGTCTTCACTCTCCTTATGATCTCGGCATACATATTCACAAGGGAATCATTCTTTTCGAAAAAGACCACCGGTCACGTGATCTCCCTAAAGCCGATGTTCATCATAGGACTTCTGTGTGGCGGGGTCTTCATGATAAAACTCAATGCGTGCTTTTTCTATCTGGCTTTTGTCGGATGCTATTTCCTATGGCTTCTCATCAGAAAAAAGCTCGCTGATTTTCTGAAGTCCTGCGGCGCTTTTCTTCTGGGAATAGCAGCCGTAACAGTACCGTTCTTTATCTTCTATGCGGCTATCGGCGGACTTCGTGATCTTATCGATATCTACTTCGTATTTAACAGCCGTTACGGTTCGTCATTTGTAAGGACTTTCATGTCAGCGGGTCTGTTCACGTGGATCTGCAAGGTGTCGCTTTTGACCTTCGTCCTGTTGTCGGTCGTAGCTTTCATAGGCGATCTGATTCGCAGGAAAAATGTCCTTCAGAAGACAGTCATGTTCATACTCGCGGTGATCGTTTTTGTTGTGCTTACCGCATCACCTTTCTATTCGTATTTCTTTATCGTATTCTCTGTATTCTTCGTATACGGTACTGATCTTCTGGCAGATGTTCTTTGCAGGACTTTCGAAGGTAAGATCAATTCCATAGTCTTCTCGGTGATCATCCTGTCGGTCTCCATTGTCTTTGCTATAGCGGAGGCATTTGCATCGCCTGTGATCCCACGGACAAAGCGTGAATATGAGACGAACATAGAAAGCTATGCCAAGGAACATCCCGATGCCGATTATCTGTTCTTCGCATGCGTGAGCCTTCCGGTATATGATGAGTATCTTACTGCAGGGCCGGAGGTAAGACAGTTCTATTCAACGAATCACTACACTGATGAGATGCTTTTGGAACAGTATGATGCCGTTAAGTCAGGCGAAGTCGATGTGGTCATCTATCCTACGCAGAAGGATGAGGATCCGGTAGAAGGTGAGGGCAGCGTTATCAGCCTGATAAAAGAATGCGGATACTATGAGTATCAGGCGTACATCTCGGATGACGGCGTCTATTACGTTCACATGCTCGTCAGGAAAGAGTGATCAGGGAATTTCCATGAATCTTTTAAGTTCGTCCAGGACTTTGTTTCCGACCATTACGCCGTGATCATAGACTCTCTGAAGTTCGTTCGGATCTTTTTCCAGCGGCTTTATGTTAAGTGCTTCTTCAGGTCTTATTACAAAGCAAGCGCCTTCAGCCTCGCGTGATCTCACGTAAGCGGTCTGTTCGTTATACATCTCGTGTCTTTGACCGATGCTTTTGACCAGGTCGGGATATTTATGATAGACGGTCTTCACGAGCGGCATGATCTTATAAGGCTGTTTCACGTATTCTTGAGGCTGGGTAAGAACGACGATGTTCTTTTTGAAGCCATGCTCTTCCATGAACTTGAGAGGGATCGAATCCGCGATGCCTCCGTCCAGAAATTTATTATCACCGATCTTTACGATCTTTGAGGCAAGCGGCATCGAAGCCGAAGCTCTGACCCATTCCAGATCTTCGAATTCTCCGTCGGTGAGTTCCTTATAGTACGGACGTCCTGTTTCCACATCGGTTACTACCGCATAGAATGTTGTCGGGTCTTTTCGAAAAAACTCAGTGTCGAATATATCGAGTTTTGTCGGAAGTTCGTGATAACAGAAATCAGCGCCGAAAAGGTCGCCGGTAAGAAGAAGGGAACGGAAGCTTTTGTAACGCCAGTTTTTGGAATATTTGAGATTGTATCTGATGCCGCGGCCTTTTTGACCGGACTTCATATTCGTTCCGAAAACGACACCTGCGGAAACGCCGACGGCAGCGTCAAACCGGATATTGTTTTCGAGAAAGACATCGATGATGCCTGATGTAAATAATCCTCTTAATGCGCCGCCTTCAAGTACCAGACCGATTCCCATACACAGATCTCCTTTTTGTTCTAGAGAGAATAGTACAACAACGTTCGCTAGCGGACAAGGGGGCGCGCTTGTATTGGGTTCAAAGATGTTTTAAGATACTAAATATCGCAACATCTTTTCATGAGAGGGTTTTATGGAAGAAAAGGCAACGCTCAAGAAGGGCATTGATTCAAAGGAGATTCGTAATATTGTCATCATCGGCATCATTACATTCTTCATTACGTTTCTGATCTGCCCGTTCTCGCCTTATTACAGGTATGTCTACAGTTACGATGAGGTCTGCTACAAGATCCTGGTAAAGGGGCTTTTCGAAGGCAAGATCCCTTATAGGGACCTGTTCGATCATAAGGGCCCTCTTACGTACGTGATCTTCGCTGTCGGTTATCTTCTTGCCGGAAAACATGATCTCGGAATGTGGATCGTAAGTGCGCTTTTAGATTCCATAGGTTTCATCTTCGCATATAAACTGTCTTCTCTAAGGCTCAAGAAAGATGCGGCGCTTCTTAGTACGATCATCATGATATGCCTTATAAGCGTTCATATCGAGGACTATAACATCAACATTTTCGTTACGGGATCCAAGCCTGATAACTTCGTATTTGTCTTCCTCATGATCTCGGCATATCTTCTTATCAAGGACGCATGCTTTGTGAAGAAGGATCATGTCGTATCACTTAAGAATATGTTCTTCATAGGACTTTTGTGCGGCGGTGTTTTCCTCATTAAGCTCAACGTCTGTCTTTTGTATTTTGCTTTTATCGGATGCTATTTTCTGTGGCTCATCATCCGTAAGAGATCTATGGATTTCCTTAAGGCATGCGGTGTTTTCTTAGGCGGAATAATCGTCCTTATGATCCCGTTTCTGATCTTCTTTTTGGCTACCGGATCGCTTAAGGATTTTATCGATATCTATTTCATCTTTAACAGTCAGTACGCTACTGACTTTACGGGATTCTTCCTTACGGAGGGTCTCATTACGTGGGCATCAAGGATCGGCTTCTCGATTCTTTTGATCCTTTCTGCTATAGCTCTTGTACTTGATCTCAGGAAGAAGAAAGAAAAGATCCAGACCATAGTGATCGCCGTTCTTTTCGTCATTACGTTCCTGGTGCTTACTGCGTCCCTCGTATATCCTTACTTCTTCATCGTGTTCATGGTCTTTATGATCTACGGAACCGATCTTGTAGCAGAGAAATTGGATTCGATACTCGGTAAGAAGATAGATGCTTTTAAACTTGCCGTCTGCTTTATGGCAGTTACAGTTTGCTTCTCGATACTCTCGACAGTTTTCTTCCCTCTGATCCCGCGTCAGAAGACTGACTACGAGACAAAGATAGAAGAATATTCCAAGGCTCATCCTGATGCGAACTATCTGTTCTTTACGAGCCTTTGTTTCCCGATCTACGACAAGTATCTCGCGGAGCCTGCCATTGATCAGTTCTATACACCGAACTATATGTCCGATGAGATGCTCATCTCACAGATGAATGCAATAAAGGCGCTTGATGTGGATGTCATCGTCTATCATGTGATAATCGGTGAGGAGAATATCGAATCTGAAAGCGGCATAGTCGGAAGGCTGTGTGAGATCGGGTATACGGTCTATCAGGAATATGTATCCGCAGACGAATACTATACCGTTTATATGCTCGTTAAGGAGCAGGCTTAAAGATCTTCTTTTTCAGCAAGTCGATCATGAGAAGGCACAGGGTACATGTGCCCATCGTAAGAATAAAGATTACGATCTCGACTATCGGGTAGTGATAGATCTCTTCTTTGCCCAGTCTTCCGAGGATATATTTGGACAGGTGTTCCACCAGATAATAATGCGTTGCCATGATAAACAGAGTGTGCCTTCCAAGGTACACCAGAGGCTTGACGGTTATTTTCGAACGGGAGGAAAGAAATGCCGATAAGATGATGAATCCGTAGGATCCGAGGAGACTTCCCGTAAGGAACAATATGACATTTCCGAAGTTGATTCCCAGCACGCCCACGTTTCCGTTGAATCTGGTCACTACTGCCGTGTAGGTAAGGAAAACGGCCATAAGGATAATGAGGATACGGATCTTCTTTTTATCACCCGTGGCGAACGCTTCGGAAGGAAGCCTGATAAGATCCTTAAGAAGATAGCCGAAGCAGTAATAAGTGAGCACGACGATCAGAGCATATATCCCATAGTAATTGTTGTCGAACTTTATGAACCTGCATGCGTACATGTAAACGACGCCGCCCGCCGACAGTATCCCCACAACGATCTTTTGCGCGGTCTTGTGCCTGATGAGCTGCACCAGCTGGAAGAATACCTTCACGAAGAAAAGGTCGATGAGAAACCATATAGGCGTATCGAAGGTGAAGGCGTGCCCCACGAGGCAATTAAGGATCCTCGGGATCGTATGCCTCAATATGTCGGTCTTATAGATCAGCGTGTAGAAGAAATAGTCGGCGGTGATTATCAGTATGCAGGGAAGATATAATCTCCTGAAAACCTTCCACAGATATGAAGGAACATTATCTCTTTTCTTCTCGAAAACACCCGACAACATGAGAAACAGCGGAACATGTATGGTGTATAGGAAGTATTTGAGGTAATCGTTTGATGCCAGGATATGACCTGCCACGACCATAAGGATCGCAAATCCCTTGGCGATATCCACGTATTGTAATCTGTCGTTTTTCTTAGGCATACGATCAATCCCGGAAATGTTTTCGATGAAGATAATTATACCAAAAGGGCAAAAAAAGAAGGCTACCTGATACTCAGATAACCTTCCTGGTCGAGGTGACAGGGTTCGAACCTGCGACCCCATGCGCCCAAAGCACGTACGCTACCAACTGCGCTACACCTCGATCTTTATTAGCCAAGTTATTATAACGAGTGTTTGCACATTTTACAATACCCAGTTTTTGATTTTTTGAAGATATGGCCAAAAAATCGCTAACTTTATTTTTATTAAAAACCTGTTATACTCATATAGGCATGTTTTTACGTGTAGTTTTGTAGTATTTGTAGAATAAGGAGTATCAAAATGCCTGTTACAGAGTATTTGGAAAGAAATGCAGATTTATATGGCGACGAGGTTGCTCTTGTAGAGCTCAATCCTGAACAGCAGGAGCTCGGACGCATCACATGGAAAGAGTACGAACTCATCCAGCCTACGGAAAAGCAGGCTTACAGAAGAGAGATCACATGGAAAGTATTTGACGAGAAGGCCAACAGAGTAGCCAATATGCTCCTGTCCCGCGGTATCAAGAAGGATAACAAGATCGGTATCCTCATGATGAACTGCCTCGAGTGGCTCCCGATCTACTTCGGAATCCTCAAGACAGGTGCCCTCGCAGTACCTCTCAATTTCAGATATACATCAGACGAGATCCTTTACTGCAGTAACCTCGCTGAATTGGACGTTCTTTTCTTCGGCCCTGAATTCATCGGCCGTATCGAAAACATTGAGCACGACCTTCATAAGAACCGTGCCCTCATCTTTGTCGGCGAGAACTGCCCGACCTTCGCAGAAGATTACCGCGTCATCACAGCCGATTACTCAAGTGAGCGTCCTAACATCGCCATAACAGACGAAGACAACGGCGCTATCTACTTTAGTTCGGGAACCACGGGTTTCCCTAAGGCTATCCTTCATAAGCACAAGAGTCTCATGCACGCTGCAGCAGTTGAGCAGAAGCATCACTCCACATGCAGGGAAGACTGCTTCCTTTGCATCCCGCCTTTGTATCACACAGGCGCCAAGATGCACTGGATGGGAAGCCTGGTAAGCGGTTCCAGAGCTGTCCTTCTCAGAGGAACAAAGCCTCAGTACATCATGGACGCAGTATCCAACGAGCACTGCACCATCGTATGGCTCCTGGTACCGTGGGCTCAGGACATCCTTGACGCCCTCGACAGAGGAGATATCAAGCTTTCAGACTACGAGCTCGATCAGTGGAGGCTCATGCACATCGGTGCACAGCCTGTACCTAAGTCGCTCATCAAGCGTTGGCTCGCTTATTTCCCTAAGCATCAGTACGACACCAACTACGG
>CADCQX010000226.1 GCA_902803695.1 Oscillospiraceae bacterium | reverse complement strand
CTTGAAGCTGCTTGTAATCTGTATGAAAAAGATCTCTCGGAGTGGATCTTTACAGAGGTTTCTGTTGAAGAGAAGCAAGGCCAAGGAAACGATGTTGTTGTGATATTTAACGACACTCTCACAAAAGATGGAGACGATACGATTTATATCACAGAAATTATCGATTATCACAGAATGAAATACTCATATAGTTTTCGATACGGTGAACCTGTAGTTATTCCACCTGAGGAAGAAGGTGAGGACGAGTGATTACGTTGATTGCAGGTATCGCAGTTGGATTTATAGCAGCTAGTGTTTGTTACAAACTTGATTCACCGAAAACTCCTGTTGGAGGAAAGTTGATTGTCGATACATCAAATCCAGAAGAAGTTGCCTATCAATTGGTAATCTTCGACCAGACTGGGGAAATGATGAAACAGATGGATCGCATTTTGGTGGACATCGAAGTCTCAAAAGTGATAAAAGAGGATGCAGAAAATGAAACCAATCCTGATTGATATTTCGAAATTCGGTGGAGATGCTGTGATGTCGGAACTTCAGAAACTTGTTGATGATGCTTATAAACAAGGCTTTATGGATGGTAGCAGAAAGTATTGTTCATCCGTAAGAGGTATGGAGGCACCTACTATCACATTTAACAAGGATAGTATGACGATGGGCGAGTTTGATTGGATTGACGATGAAACTCAATCTGTATGATTATCAAGAAGATGCCGTAGAAAAGATGCATAAAGGCTGCATTCTTTGTGGTGGTGTTGGTTCTGGTAAATCACGCACATCCCTTGTGTATTATTTCAAGGAAATGGGTGGAAATCTAAATCCTTATCACGATATGGTGAACCCAAAGGATCTTTATATCATCACTACTGCGAGAAAGCGTGATACATGCGAGTGGAATATGGAGATGGTTCCCTTTCATTTATCAGAAAAATTGGAAGAGAATCACTACCATAACAAGGTGAAAGTAGATTCGTGGAATAACATTAAGAAATATGTGGATGTGAAGGATGCATTTTTCATTTTCGACGAAGACAGAGTGATTGGAAGTGGAGCCTGGGTTAAGGCATTCATTAAAATCACAAAACAGAACTTCTGGATTATATTGTCGGCTACTCCGGCAGACCGCTGGATTGATTTTGCACCTGTCTTCATTGCTAATGGTTTTTATAAGAACATCACACAGTTTCGTTATGAGCACTGTATCTACCAAACTTGGAATGGCATACCTCTCTTGAAAGGCTACACGAACACCAGAAAACTTGAAAGATTGCGTTCGAGGATTTTGGTCGATATGGACTTTAAACGAGAGACTATTCCTCATCACGAGTACATTCCTGCCGAATACGACATCAAGCTCTATAAGCAAGTAATGAAATCTCGTTACGATCCTTATAAGGATAAACCAATAGAAGATGCTGCCGGACTTTGTTATTGTCTCAGAAAAGTTGTGAATTCAGATGTTTCAAGGCTTGAGAAGATACGTGAACTCATCAAAGAAAAAGAGCGAGTAATCATATTCTACAATTATGATTATGAACTCGACATTTTAAAAACTCTCGAAAAAGATGGAGTTCATATCGGAGAGTGGAACGGCCATAAACATCAGGACATTCCAAGCGCTTCACCTTGGGCTTTTCTTGTCCAATACAACGCTGGCTCAGAAGGATGGAACTGTATACTGACAGACACAATTATATTCTATTCACAGAGCTACTCGTATAAAACTATGGTTCAGGCGAGTGGTCGAATCGACCGTCTCAATACGCCATTCAGAGACCTCTATTTCTATCATTTTAAATCAGCCTCATCGATCGACTTAGCGATAGACAAGGCTTTAAAGCAAAAGAAAAAGTTTAATGAGAGAAAATTTGTGGAGATGGATTAACCGTGTTTTAAGTATTCTTCCAGCTCTTCCTGAGTGTATCCGTATGTGTCTTCCGGATCACCACTCGAGAGATAATAGAGTGCGGCTTCTTCTATCGGTAAAGATGGTTCATCATCGTCATCATCGTCGACTTCATCGAGGAACCATCCCCTTACACGATTCTCAAGAATATACTTAGCGCAGTTAGCGCATATAGGTTCCTTGAGATAATCAAACGTGTATCCATATGGTTTTAGAACTTTTGTCGTTTCTCTTTTATTTACAGATTCGAGACATCTAAAGCATCGCATACCAAAGATATTTCCTCCTTTTTGTTACTAGGGTAATTATACCACCGTACACAGGTGACAACAAGGAGGAATAATCTTTATTTGTAGCCAAATTTCGCGTGAAAAACATTCTATTTTATGAGGGAGAGGAAATGGGATTTTCATTTTATTTTCGAGGGGATTTTCACGTATGAGGGAAAACAAATTTCAAGCTGATTTAAAGAAAGAGCTCAAAGATATTTTCCCTGGATGCATGGTCTTAAAACAAGACGGATCTAACGCTCCGCAAGGAATACCCGACCTTTTAATTTTGTATAAAGACAAGTGGGCAAGTTTGGAATGTAAGAGATCCGCGAACGCTCACAAACAACCAAATCAAGAATACTATGTCAATCAAATGAACGACATGAGTTTCTCAAGGTTTGTGAGTCCAGAAAATAAGGAGGAAGTAATACGTGAACTTCAACGAACATTTGGAACTGGCGGGAAAACACAGTCGCCTAAGTCCAAGTAATAATTCGTGGGTAAACTACGATGAAGAAACTTTGATCCAACGACGAATTGGAGAAATTCGAAAGTTCATGGGAACCGAGCTTCATAATTTTGCTTGCGGAAACATCAGAGCATATGAGTCATATGATGAAGAAAATATGGATGATGTACGCAAAGGTTTCAGAAATTTTATAAGAGGACGCTATCCACTAGATCAGGATAAGACAGCGCCTCTTGCTTTTTCGATTCTGGACAATATGAGGTATGTTCCTGAGGAAAGTTGGATGTCTGTGGCACAGTTCATTAATGACGGATGCCACTATAAAATGAATTCAGAGCAACCTCTTTGGTATTCAGATAATGCGTTTGGAACAACAGACGCTATTTCTTTTTATCGAAATAAGCTTAGGATTCATGATTTGAAGACAGGTGATACTCCAGCAAAGATGCTGCAGCTTGAACTGTACGCCGCTCTCTTTTGTCTTGAGTATCATAAGGAGCCTGAGCAAATCAAGACCGAGCTCGCCATATATCAATTCGGAGAAATAACTAAATCTCCAGGAGATCCCAAAGATATTCGTGATTTGATGAATCTTATTATTGAAGATGACAGAGTGCTAGACGCAATGAGTTTAGGAGGTAACGATAATGCATGATTACTACGATGGCGAGATATATGTCGACCAAGACGATATGATAGCACACGAGTTAGATGAAGATTTTATACAGCATTATGGCGTACCTCGTCGTTCTGGCAGATATCCATGGGGTTCAGGAGAAAACCCTTATCAGCGTTATGCAGATTTTTTAGGAAATATTAAGCAGCTAGAGCAAAAGGGTTTAAGCCGTACTGAAATTGCCAAGTCCATGAAGATGACTACCACTGTTCTTCGTGCAAAGATATCCGTTGCGAACGACGAGCTTCGTAAAGAAAGAGTTGCTATGGCTTTCAAATTGAAAGAAAAAGGATATTCTAATCCGGCCATTGCAAAACGAATGGGGCTTCCGAGTGAAAGCTCCGTAAGATCTTTGTTGGATGAGAAAGCTAAGCAAAGAACCGATCAGACTTCAAAT
>CADCQX010000225.1 GCA_902803695.1 Oscillospiraceae bacterium | reverse complement strand
ATGACTGTAATTCTGCTGTTTTTCCCGTGATAAGTACAGTTTCTTAGAACTGTACCGATGACTGTACTTATGGAAGAATTCCCGCTACTTGTACAGTCCTATAGCGGTACGGATGACTGTAATTCCGCTGTTTTTTCCGTGATAAGTACAGTTTCTTAGAACTGTACCGATGACTGTAATTAATTGAAGACAAAAGGGAAGGTCTCGTTATAGTGCCTTTGAAATCCAGTATTTGCTCCCTATCAGCAGGGAGAATCAACTGGTGTTTCATGGCAGAGTTTTGCAGAACAAAGAGAAGATCAACTTCAGTGTGAACCTGCCTTTTATGATCCCAATATGTTTTGAGACATCCTCATCCTTAATATCATTAACCCTGTGGGTTGACTGATGTGTAGTCAACTGTGAGGATCTCGTCATCCAGGAGTTCTTCTATTGTCTTTCTGTTAACCGGATCGTAGATATCGACATCAAACTCGACAGACAGGTACTCGATCTGGTTCAGGTGATGCAAAATGTTCGGTGGTCCGAGAAAAAATTTTTTAAATATTTTCAGCTTGCTTTTTCTGCATGCTCTCGATCGAGTCATAGAAGCGGTTTGCCTTGATGATCGCATTCTGCACTCCGGCCGATTCGAGCATAAACATTTGCCGCGACGTGAACGTCGGGATCCTGGTCTTCTTTTTCTTATAGGTGAACTGGTAGTACACATAACGTGTGCCTCCGAACGGTCCCCTGATGTAGCTGGACCTGATATTTGACAGATCCTTCACGTCCGCAACCTGAAGCTTAAACGGGTTATACGCAGAGACGTACGCGATCTTGGCATGAGTCTCGTCGATCACCAACACAGACGCACAGGAGTGCCACTCTTTGTTATAGAAAGTGCGCGTCCTTACGATACCTTCTTCATCAGTTTTCTTTTCCATGGTCCTCTTGGCGATAGGAAACAGGATAGGATTTGCAAAGAACAAAAAGTATGAAAAATACACGGTAAATGAGGTCAGGATAAAAGCAAGTAATCCCAGATTCTTTTCAGGATCCGTGTTCAATTTGACAATGACCGCAGGAATGCAGCTTATGATAAACAATATCACGATCTGCAGCAAGATAAAACCGAAACAGTACTTTTTCATATCCTTTCTCCCATTCGAAAACGTGTGCGACTCAAGAACATTATATCATCGTCCTTTGATGCTCGTGATAGAATAGATAGCGAATGTAAATAATAAAGGAAAACCGGATCGAATGAAGATATATCTCGCCCCGCTCGAAGGCATTACAAATCACATATTCCGCAATACATATAACGAGATCTACGGCAACATCGACAAGTACTTCGCGCCGTTCATCTCCCCTGCCGAGAATTGCCCGATAACGCCCCGCGAGAGGAAGGACATCACGCCCGAGAATAATACCGGCATCAACCTTGTCCCTCAGATCCTTGTCTGCAGATCCGACTATTTCATCGAAGCAGCGAGGGAACTTCAGGCTATGGGCTATCAGGAGATCAATCTGAATCTCGGATGTCCTTCAGGAACCGTCTGTTCCAAAAGCAAGGGCGCAGGCTTTCTCAAAGACCCTTCTGCACTTCAAAGTTTCCTCGATGACATCTATTCCTTCTCGGAATCCGAAAACATGAAGATCTCTCTTAAGACGAGACTCGGATTCAATGACCCTGAGGAGTTCTATGATCTTCTGGAGATCTTCAACACCTTCCCTGTTAGCGAACTTATTATCCACCCGAGGATCAGATCCGACTTCTACAAAGGCGAACCGCGAAGAGAATACTTCGCTTATGCCCTGGAGCACTCGAAAAATCCTCTCGTTTATAACGGAAATATCTACACCGTAAAAGACTATGAAAACCTATGTGACACTTTCGGTGTCAGTCTTGAGACTGTTATGCTCGGAAGAGGTCTTATATCCGATCCGTGCCTCCCGCAAAAACTCAAAGGAGTAGCAACGGAGACCGACTTTAAAAAACTCAAGAGATTACACGACACACTTTATCACGAGTATCAGAAGATCATGTCACCTGATATCAACGTACTGTTCAAGATGAGGGAACTGTGGACTTATTGGCGGGTTCTTTTCGAAGATAAAGACCGTGACATCAAACGCCTCCTGAAAGCAAAGAAGTACGCGGAATATGAGGATATCGTTTACCGCGTCCTGTTGACCGAATAAGATCAATTCTCCCTCAGGTCCGCATTGCATGCCGGACAAATCCCCGAGAATCCCTGTGACGGAAGCGCACTTCCGCAGTACGGACAAGCGTCAGGAACACTGACGTTCGAAGCACCTGCAAAAGCATTCGCCATGCCTAATCCCGCGAACCCAGTAACGGCTCCTGCCGGATTTGCAGCTGCCTTGTTCATCGCATCCGTAAATCCCAGAATGACCAATGCCTTAAGAGCTTCCGGATCGTCGCTGAAGACCTTCGCATTATCAAACTGCTCAACTCGCGCCCTTGAAGCCGCATCGAGAGTCAGATCATTTAATGCGATCTCCTCTATGACCATTCCGCGCTGCTCGCGCCATAGTTTTGATACCACTTCATTGACGGCATCCTTGAGCCTGCTCTTGTTTGAAATGAGCTTCGGGAACGGAACTTTATCACGGACGGCACAAAGATTGAGCGCTTCCTCCATGTGGTCCTTTACTTCAAGAAACGGAGTTTTCGGCAAAGCAGGCGAACCCATGAAATCACTGACTTTTGTCTCTTTGCCGGTACATTTGAAAAAGGCCACAGGATCAACGATACGGAACGAGAAAGTGATCCTGAACTTGAAATACAGGTTTCCGTAAAACGGATCGGGATAAGGGCAGCTTAGGAAATCGAGGCAGCTCTGGTTCATTATCTCCAGCCCGTTTATATAGTAGATCCTCTGGATCTTCGTTACTTCACCTGCAAATCTGAATCTGTCGAAAACATCTCCCGCGAAGCTCTTAAGGCCTCCCGACATAATAGAACCGGAAGACGAGCTGTCCCAGGAATACATGCCGGGTTCGGTTACGCTGTCAACGATCTTACCATTGTCGAGCATAACGGCATAAGCGCCCTCAGGAACGATTATCTTTGAACCTGCCGAGATTATGTCGCTATTTCCCTGGTTACGGCCGCCGTTATTTACCGGACGCGCACGTTTCACGAGCAGCTCCTGACCAAGAGAATCCGTCTTGAACGTCTCGAGATACTGATCCTTGACGCTCGAACTTATTGAATCCGACAAAGTTTTGATAAATCCCATATTCACGACCCCTGCAACAAAACTTACAAAGGTATTATATCATTCATCCTTCTCGTTCCTTCTTCTTCTCTTATCATCGTACATCAGCCTGTCAGCATTCTGCATACAGATAATGATCTGGCTGGTGTTGCCGTCCTTAAGCTCAGCGATTCCGATACTGGCACCAAGCTTAAAGGGTTTATCCATCTTCTCTGTTTCTTCCTCTAGTCTTGCTCGAAAACCCGTTTCGAATTCAGTCTTTCTCTGATCAGACTCAGAGACCAGGACCGCCATGAATTCATCACCGCCAAAACGTGCGCAGATCTCGTCTTCGTTCAAAGAAGAACTTAATGCTCCAGCCAGAGTTGTGATAGCGAAGTCACCTTCCGCATGACCGTACATATCGTTTATCTGCTTCAACTCATCCATATCGATACTGACGATAAAGATCTTCCTGTCACCTGTATCGTCAGATAATATCTTTGCGAGTCCTTCTTCAAATCCGCGCCTGTTGTTAAGACCTGTAAGAGGGTCTGTCTGACTCATCTTTTTCGCTTCGGACAGAGACTTGAATTGCTTATCGTAGAAACTGTTTTCGATAGCATTCGAAAGAGTATTGATGTATGTGCACGTAAGCGAATTAGCCCACTGATCCAACGAAGGGACCAGTACCAGATAACCATACTCTCTGCTCTTGAAGTGAAGCGGATAGAGGATATATGTGTATGCGAATTCCGTGTCGAGCACCTCAGAAGGAAGGATATCGCGTCTGTCGAATTCGATATTCAGAATGTCCGCTTTCTTTTCCCTGTCGATATGCATCTCCTGTTTCAGGATCATCCTGTCAGGGAAGACTTTGTTTCTCTCGACCCTGGACATATGTGATTCATCTTCATTACAAAGACATACATAACCCTTGTCACATTCCAAAGTGTGGAAATAAAAATCGGCAACGCTCAATGCATTATCAAGATCATAGTCGTTCTGATAATCGGCGGTGATCCTTCCTGCCTCACGAAGAAGGACCTCGGTAATCCCCAGCCTCTTTATAGCTTTCGCATGACTGACCGCGACCTGTTCGCCGCATCCGCAGCTCGCACGGTATATTATCTTTTCAGGAATGGAAGTTATATTTGGAACTTCCACATTGTTCCACTCGTACTTTATAAGATCTAAGAGTTTCAGAGCATATTTTTCAGGTTCGACCACTACTGTTGTAAGCGAAGGAGTATAATCTGCACCTTCAACGATTCCGTCAACTCCAGTTACGGCAACATCCTCAGGAACTGACTTGCCTCTTTCCTTGAGTTCGTCGCAGATGGACAGAGCCATGTAGTCATTGGCGCAGATGATAGCTTCAGGATATTCATCAGTTCCTGCGAGGAAATGATCCATCGCTTTCTTACCCCTGTTTATCCAGTAGTTGCCTTCGTAAATATAATTCGGAAGAACTTCGAGTCCTGCTTCTTCCATTGCTTCCTTATAACCCGCGAGTCTGTCCGGCGAATCTTTGGAAGAAAACGGACCTGACATGTAGTATATCTTTTTGAATCCGTGTACCTTGATGAAATGCTCGGTCAGTTCCTTGATCGTGTTTTTGTTGTCGATGGTTATCGTCTTAAAATCCGAAGGACCGCTCTGCAGACAGAAAACAGGACACGTCGCTTTTTTTCGAATAAGATCAAACAACTCGGTATCCATGCCGTTTATGTCGAAGGAATTAGGAAGTGCGACTATGGCATCGAAAACAGAAAAGTCCGGCAGATAGATGATGTTCTTCTTTCCGATCTCTGATAAGAGATTGCGGCCGTACGGACAGGAATAGGAACCATAGGATGTGTAGATAAAAACGTCTATGCCCTCACGGTTCGCAAGAAAAGAGAAGAACTTTCCGAATTCCTGCTGAAAGTTCTGAACGATCTCATTCATGAATATGCATATTTTCTTTCGTTGCATAAACAATTCCTGCCAGACAATTGAATCTACTAATACTATAAACTTTTGTTTTCGAGAAATATAGCAAGAAACAGTAGATTAATAAGATTTTCAGGCTATAGCAGAACCTCCGATGAACGGATCGCTTACCGATGCTTACTTAAGATTGACAGAGGCTCGCGAAATATCCACATACCACCGTACAAAGCTATGATCTCGATTATAGAAATTATGATCATCGCCAATAGGACAAGCAGGATTATCCTCTTGATCCTTGTCGGCACATCGCAGAATGTCTCGCCTGTCTGTCCGTTGATGGCTACAGGAAGAATCTTGTTGCCGAATCTGTATGTAGCAAGATATACCGGAGCCAGAAGACATCTGAACTTAACGTTGTAATAGTTAGTGGCGATATCTATTACTCTCAGGTTGCGGTTATAACGATGCACATCCTTTTTTAGCTTTGATGTAATTAATGTTTTCGAGCGGTCCCAGCTGTCATTAAGACCAAGCGTATAACGCTCGGCAGGAAAACCTGCGAGATATTCAGGTGAATATGGAACGGCTTTTTCAAAGTCGAATTTCTGGACCTTCGAAATAAACGGATGGTAGACTCTGTTGGAAGCGAACACTACGACATCATCAATATTCTCATACCATACACCGTTGACGTGATCGGACGGAGCACCAACTCCGTTGTTCCTGAACGCATAATAAGACGAAGCAGTATAAGTATCAAAAGTCCAGAACGGAAGATAGAGACCAACTACTTTATCAAGCTTGCAATTAAAGACTTTTTTGTTAACCAGCTTCTTTTTCTTAACGAACTCGAGGAAACGATCCTGACACTCTTCCTTGCTGAACGCGAACGGAATAACTGCATTAGGGACCATGATCTGATTCGTCTCGGCAGCAGGCGTAACGCTTGTTGAACCGCAGAAAGGACAGGAACCCGTAACCTGCTCGGAATCGTAAACAGTCTGACCTCCGCAGTTAGCGCACACGATCAGTTTCTTGCTGCGGCCCCAGTCAACGCTCGCGCGCTGCAAAGCCGAGTTAAAATCTAGTTCCGCTGCAACAGCACCTTGTTGAGGTGTCGGAAGCTGTGTTGACAGACCACAGAACGGACAAGACAAAGTACCGGTAGCAGGATCGAACTTTATGTTGGAAGCACCGCAACCCAGACACTTAATGTCCGTATTTGTAACACTAACACCGCCAATGGCTTTTCTGATCTCAGACATTCTCCTATCCTCTTTTCATAACATAAATATATTTTAACAAATTAGTATACTTAGTAACATACGATTACTTGGAAAATGTATAATGATAATTGTATATATTTGCGGAATACCAACAGTGTTTTCCATGACTTCTTTTCCGTCTCTCGAAAACACTGTCCGGTATAAGAACGAATAAGAGGGCAGGAATGATGGAGCAGAACAAAGAAAATCTTCAGCAGGTCAATTATCCTGATCTGAACAATATCCCTGAAAATCCTTACACAGAGGATTATCACGAATATCTCGTCGACCCGGGAGTATTGCAACGCGAAGTGCCAAAGCCTAAGCGGATCGCTTCGATAGTACTTTGCGCAATATCAAATATGATAATGCTTTCGTTTTGCGTGATGTGGGTCGTTATAGTTTATATGGGTTTAATTCGATTTGCTAAGGATGCAGGAAGCAGTATGTCATACTCAGCAGTGCTGTTTGCATATTTATTGCCCGGTATGCTGATCCCGTCGATCATTGCAAAGATACTCAACCGCAAAAGCAAATGGGCAATAGTCAACTTTGTAGCAATGAGCGTTATCTTAGTAACGATCATGATCGCCAGCATGCTGATGCCGACATTATTAAAGGACGTAAAGATCAAGAGGCTGACTGACTCCTGGTCCAGAGAAGTCGACTATACTCTGAAAGACTATTCGTTTGATGTAGCAGATATCGATGAAGATTACTCACACGTAGAGGATGACGTCTTTGAGGTGTGGATCTACGTCTCCACTGAAGCTGATGACGACCGGATAGCGGAGATCGACGACTTCCTTATAGAGCTTCGCAATATGGATGACAAAGATATATACAAGATGCCGATCGAAGTCCATCCTTGCTACTTCGATCCTGATGAAGACAGCAACATCGTTTACGCTAAAAGCTACAAGTTTGACGAATCTACAACCAGCAATAAAGTTAAGATCGAAAGAACACTAAAAGAAAAACTTAAAGACGAGGAAGGCGAACCGGATTCAGTACCTGAAGAACTCGAAGATGGCAATTTGTTGATCGTGGTCAGATGACCACGATCAATTGCTTTATTATGCGATCGAATCGATCCATTCTTTGATCTCATCTTCTAAAGCATCACCGGCAAATCTCATTCCCTCGATCCAGTTGCCGCTTCCTGCATTATCCGCAAGATCCTGTCCGCTCTGGCCTATACCGCTGCTGCCGGAAGTGCAGAACGGGATGACCGTAATTCCTGTAAAATCATAACTCTCAACGAATGTATCCATTATTCTCGGTTCCTGCGCGAACCATATAGGATATCCGATGTAAACTGTTGAATATCCTTCCAAAGAAATAGTTTCGCTTCCAATCTCCGGTCTTACTGAAGTATCATTCTGTTCGATCGAACATCTGCTGTCAGAATTTGTCCAATCGCGATCATCATCAGTATACGGGACCGCTGCCGTGATCTCATAAAGATCTGCACCTGTAATATCCGCGATGCTCTCTGCAATCCCCTTGGTCGTTCCTGTAGCGGAAAAATAAACTACAAGTGTTTTGCTTCCCGTCTCTATCTCTGTGTCAGATTCTGTAGCGGAAGTTGATGCTGATTCAGATTCTTTCTCAGATGCATCTGTTATCTGTGAATCCGATGTTGTAGTCTCTGAACTCTCAACTGCAGGAGCAGAGCTGCCGCATCCTGCCAAACAGATCACCAGAGTGAGTGTTGTTAATAACGACATTATCTTTTTCATATGTCACAACCATCCTTCTACAACTTTACGGGAATCTTTTGCTCTTGAACCGATGATGGCAAGACCATTGGAGTCGACAGATGCACCTTTGCACATTTTCTTCACATCAGAAGGCATGCCTGAAAGACCAGATCCTTCGTGAGTGCAGATAACTCTTATTTTCTTTCCGCTGAAATCCAATCCTTCAAGTGCAGTCTCTACCTCAGGTGCATAGGTACCCCAATAGATAGGGCTCATGATGAAGATCGTGTCATATGCCGAAATGTCCGATAGTTTCTCCTTGATCGGAGCGTTACCGATCCTTTGCTTAGCTTCCTTTATACATGTGTTGTAATCTTTCGCGTAAGGTACTTCCGGCTCAACTTTAAACATATCAGCACCTGTCAGTTCCTGAACAAATTCTGCGATGATCTCTGTGTTGCCTTTTTCGATATATCCTACAGCGTAATTCTCATCAGCTCTGCTGAAATAAATAATCAAGCTCTTCATGATATACACCTCATTTCAAATACTCTTTGAAAAACCTGTCGATCTTATCAAAAGGGATCACATCATTATTGTCATACAGATCCGTATGAACCGCATCAGGAATGATCATGAGTTCCTTGTTATCTGCATACTTACTGCCTTTGATCATATTCTCGTAAGCATCCCTGGAGAAGTAACACGAATGAGCTTTTTCGCCGTGGATAATGAGAACAGCACTTCTGATCTCATTTGAATACTTAAGGATCGGCTGATTCATGAAAGACATGCACCCTGTTACATTCCAACCGTCATTGGAATTAAGGGATCTGGTGTGATATGCTCTGCCCTTGTAGTATTCACTGTAATCCTTAACGAAGAAAGGCATTTCCTCAGGAACAGGAAGTGGCACGCAGCCTCCACCACGCTTATAAGAACCGCTCTTAAGATCTTCCAGACGTTGCTGACACATAGCACTCTTTTTCGCATAGCGTTGTTCTTCAGAGTCCTCAGAATCAAAGTATCCGTTTGCATTAACACGTGTCATGTCATACATTGTCGAAGTAACCGTTGCCTTTATCCTTGTATCAAGAGCAGCAGTATTAATTGCCATTCCGCCCCAGCCGCAAATACCCAGGATTCCGATACGCTCAGCATCAACCATTTCGTTCAAAGACAGATAATCTACAGCTGCCATGAAATCTTCGGTGTTTATGTCAGGAGACGCCATATAACGAGGTTCACCACCGCTCTCTCCGGTAAAAGACGGATCGAAAGCGATCGTAAGAAAACCTCTCTCAGCAAGTGTCTGAGCGTAGAGACCCGAGCACTGTTCCTTAACTGCTCCGAAGGGACCACTTACCGCTATAGCAGGAAGCTTTCCTTCAATATTCCTCGGTATATACATATCTGCCGCAAGGGTGATCCCGTAACGGTTTACGAAAGTTATCTTGCTGTGGTCTACTATGTCGCTTTTGGGGAATGTCTTGTCCCATTCATTAGTAAGTTTTAATTCTGCTGGTTTCATAATGATCTTCTCCTTGAATTTTTTTAGTGTAGTGAAAGCGTTATTGTTACGTCTCCATTCGATAACAGGTCCGTCAGTTCTTCTTCAGACAGATCGGCCTTACCAAGCCTTGTGTATTCCCATGTATTAGTTCCATAGAATATAACGATCTGATTGCCCGAATAAAGAACTATATCTCCGGGTGATGTAGTTGTCTGTTCATCATTGCTTGTTATGCTCTGACCGATAGAACCTACCTGCTCAAAATCGCCGTACATTGACATCCCTATCGAGAGTCCGGTTTCCGCCAAAGCTTTAAGTTCATCTACAGAAGCGTTATCTTCCCAAATAACAGGAACTTCTGTGCCTCCTACCATTAATACCATTGACTTCACCGCCTCTGTAACTGTAGTTGTTTCTGTTTGAAAGGTTGTTGATTCTGACGCAAGCAAATCGGTTTCAACTGATTCAAATGAGGTCGTATCAGATTCGGTTGTTATAACAGGAGAGACAGCACATCCGGATAATGCAATAAATGTCACACACGCAAGCAGAGCGGTTGTTATTTTCATTCCCATGTGAGTTTACCCGTCTTTTGCGCTATCTCATATCTGCCGATCTTGTAATCGAGTTTCTCGAGCGCAATGTCATATTTCTTCTTAGCTTCGACTATTGCCTCACGCGCTTCTTTAAGAAGATTGGCGCGGGCATCAATGGTTGAATCTCCCTCTTGGAAAAGTTTTACATACTCTATGAGCATCTCGACAGGCATTCCCGCATCGCGAAAACAGATAGCATTCTCGACCCATGCGATATCGGTCTCCTGATAATCCCTGATACCGCCTGCAGTTCTGGTAACATTCGGTATTACTCCGACACGCTCGTAATAACGAAGTGTATCGGCAGTGATATCATACTTCTCACATACTTCTTTGATGGTCATTTTGATCACCTCCAAGTGACAGATTCATCAGCTGATGAATACATTTTACAACTTGGAGTTAACTCAAAGTCAATAGTTTTTTCGAAAAAGATCAGGACTAAAGAAATATCGTCTCGTTATATCATTGTGATCAAGCCCGGCAGGCTATTTACCCACGCTTTCAAAGAACGGCGAGAAATCATCCTCCAGTCCATCGAACTCATACTGCATGTATTGTTCGCCGTTTGCATAAACGTCAATATACTGCCTGTCCAAGAACACAAAATAAATGTCATCCCCGTCTTCATATTTGAAAAAACGGTTGTAGTATGAGAATTCGTCACTGCCTGCCACAGGGATATCGACCTGTTCAATTACTTCGTTATAGTCAAGGATAGTGATCGATTTGACATCATTTACGAAGATGTCATTACAATATCCGACATAGCCACCCGTTACGATAGAAACATCTGCTACCACACAGGCAATCTGTCCATCTTCCATATCAGGTGATAAATGATCCTGAAGGTTATACACATCGACACAGTCTTCAATGATCGACATATAATCTTCACCGACTTTCATTACATAAAACTCATAATCATTCTTTCCTTCTGAATGAATAGCATCAGCTATATCTGCGATAATTTGGTCAGGCACAGTGATTTCTTCGATAGTTTCATCAGACGTTTTTCCGATCCGTCCTGCATTATCACATCCGATAATCGACAGACCGAACGAAACGATCAACATAGCACATAGAATATGAAACAACTT
>CADCQX010000224.1 GCA_902803695.1 Oscillospiraceae bacterium | reverse complement strand
ATGACTGTAATTCTGCTGTTTTTCCCGTGATAAGTACAGTTTCTTAGAACTGTACCGATGACTGTACTTATGGAAGAATTCCCGCTATTTGTACAGTCCTATAGCGGTACAGATGACTGTAATTTATTGAAGACAAAAGGGAAGGTCTCGTTATAGTGCACTTGAAATCCAGTATTGTCTCCCTATCAGCAGGGAAAATTAACTGGTGTTTCATGGCAAAGCAGATCAACTTCAGTATGAAACTGCCTTTTATGATCCAAATTATGTTTTGAGACATCCCCTTATTTGTCGCCTGTAATTTTCGAAAAAGATATCAGCCGTTATATTCGACCTGTGATCCGCCCCACTCAACGACTGTGAAACCGTCACGTGAGATAGCCTCAGGATAAACGAGCTGCTTGTCGGAAGGAACTTCCACCATCTCATCGACTCCTGCGAAGACCATATATACACGGATAACCGTGTCAGGTGCAGGGGAGACGTTAAGCTTAGTCATCTCCTCATATTCCTCTGTCGGGAACGAGATGAGGTTATATTCGTTTTGCTCCATCATAGGGAGCCAGAATGAGATAAAGTCGTCGATCTCGCTGCTGTTAAGACCTGCTGCTTCAAGATATCCTTCAAGGAATTCTGCTGTGTCGCATCCGCGGACGCAGATGGCGTTATTGAACGAGTCGATATCTCTGAAAGTCGTTCCGTCCCAGAACAGATAATCATAATCTCTTCCGTCTCCGATGTTATAGAGATGTCCGTCAGGATCAGCGATAACGCGCCAGCCTTCCTCCGGATCATACTTAGGATATGTGCAGTCGATCTTACCGTCGAAATCAATGCTTACGCTTACTTCAGTTGACTCTTCAGGGTAAAGATAGATCACAGGTTTTGCGACTGCTTCGCCGCCCCTGGCTTCTTCTGTTGTTGCAACCAGATCAAAGTCGTACATGCAGTCTACTGTTCCGTCCGGATGTACTACTACACAGGTATAGATACCGGTAGGCATATTCGTAGGAAGGGTGGTCTGGCACCAGAAAATATCGCCGTTTACGGTTCTGCAGAAATCCCCTGTGAATTTCGCATACGCATCATCCGTATTCCACTCGTAATCCTCATTGTATTCGAAGATATAGAGCTTAAGGTTGCTGCCGTGAGCAGCTTCATTATTAACGCCTAGTTCCACGGTCAATTCAGAACCGCTGACCATCGGATAATATTCCGTCCAGTTCAAAAGACCATAGAAAGCGTCGAGACTTTTTACCCAAGGCCCGTCGATATCTTTGGATATGTAGAAGTAACCTTCTACGGGATTTTCCAGATCGGGATTTCCGATAAGATTCGGTTCCTTTCTGCTTTCCTCGGATTCTTCCGTTTCCTCAGGATCCTCGTAGCTTGTCTCATTTGTCGTGTTTGTTTTCTGAGCTCTTACTGAGGTCTTTGGGGTCTTTGTTTTCGAGCATGCCGAAAACATAAGTGCGACAGCCAGAACGGCTGCTAATGCTTTTGCTTTTTTCATACTGATCTCCTTATTCCACAAAAATATGAATCGCGATCTTCTATCCCTTTTGATCGCTTATGTCATATTGACGATGCTTTCTCGAAAACTGTTGCATAAATGAGAAAGCGCCGTCTCGCATGAGACAGCGCTTTGAGTGCGGGTAAATGAATTGGAAAATTATTATGAATTGCTATGTGTCTAATTATGTAGCAGCTACCTAAAATCAACTTGAAATAGAAACTGTTTTCAGTATTTTTTCTTAAGGATCGATACTCCTACTAGAGCGACAACCGTTACACCGAGACTTACGGAAAGAGTGATTATGTTTTTCTTCAAAGTCAACGCCTTGGTCTTCTTTTCGTATTCGATTGCTTCCT
This sequence comes from Oscillospiraceae bacterium, assembly GCA_902803695.1. Taxonomy (GTDB): domain Bacteria; phylum Bacillota; class Clostridia; order Saccharofermentanales; family Saccharofermentanaceae; genus Saccharofermentans. Next base: position 3,997 of record CADCQX010000224.1, on the reverse strand, counting down.
GTTCATTTCTCGGAACAAATTCCTGTTCTTCCTCAGGAATTTCTTCAGGGTCTTCTTCGAAGTTTCCGTCTCCCAGAAGTCCCATTACGGTGAAGTCGATGTCAGGCGCGTCGATTCTGGACTTTGGATCTCTGGCCTGGCCTGACGTGGTCGCAGGGATACTTCCGTTAAGCTGCCCCTTTATGCTCTCTGCACGGATCAATACGCATCTGTAGAGCATATCTGCTGCTTCGAGATACTGGGAATTCGGGTAGAAAGCCGTCGGATCCGTTGCAACGAGCTGGTCGATCTGGCCTCTTATCCTGTTATATGCTTCGTCGAATTTTCCTCCGCCGAAATACTCGTCCACGAGTTTTTGCAGACATGCAAAGTAGCGGGCATGATAGTCTTCATTTTCGAGTAGCTTATCGAAAAAGTGCGTTCCGTGGAAAGGCATCTCGATAGGGTCATTCAGGGATTGTACAGGACTCGTTGTATCCATTCCTCCGAAGGAGAGATTGTAGTCCCAAGGGAGGATGTTGAGTCTGCCTTTGTACTCGTAAAGGTAGTAGTTGTGTGCCATGTCAGAAGAGAAACTGTCTTTGTTTATGGCGAAAGCATGGACCGACATGTACTTGATGAGGTTATCGATATCCATGTACTTTTCAAGGTCATTTCCTTCGCTTATGTTTTTCAGTGCTTTTACCACCCGTTTGTGATCCTGCTTACAGGTACGGGTTATCTCGCACTCCCATAAGGAATGATATGACTTAAGTTCGTCATCAAGATAGTTCAGATCACAGCCGGCTTCATTATTGAAGAAACTCGCGATCTCCTGAGCATTGGCATCTAATGCCAGAAATTCATCGGCTCTGTCCGGCTTATAAAGCTCACCGTCCTGTGTTCCGTAATTTCTCAGCATAAAGCTGTCTTCAACTGCCTCGAGAGCCAGATAGACACCCCAGTAATCCCCGTTGACGGATATTTTGGCGAAGTTATAAAGCGATGCATCCGCGCCAAGGAATTGGAACATATCATAGATGATCGCTTCCTTCATGCATGTGGCATCACCGTAGTTATTGTTGAGGATCAGCTTATCAAGACCGAAGCATGTCTGTCCTTCCTCAAATTGGTCGAATTCCAGTTTAAAACTGAATCTGTCAGTCGTATTGTCGGAATCAATGGCCCAAAGACTGGAGTTGCCCTTTGGACGGATTCCGACGTTCTTGAACATCTGGCCGTTAACTACCACATCGCATGAATAATAAATCTCATCCGTGGCATTCTTGAGCATCTTATCCCACTTATCATCATCCATAAGGATGTTGACCTTTATGATCTCACTCTTATCGAAAAGTCTGGTCTCATATTCCTGACTGACCTTCTTTCCGCCAAGGTAAAGTATGAGCTCATCCGAGAAGATTATTGCAGCGATACTTAGTATTACCAATACTGAAGTCAGCACCACTATTAGCCTTGTTACATGTTTGTTCTCCAACATAATTCCCTCTAAAAAGACCCGTCAAGAGATCCCCTGATCAGATCAGAGGATCTCCCGATTCGGTTAATCTTTACGCTTAACGAATTTCAGGACGATAAGCGTAATCAACAAAACAACAAAACAGATAGCGTAGACCGCTATGTTCTTTACATATGTCATAAGGTTCGAAGACATTCCCGGTTCGAACGATGTCGGACGGGAAGATCTCTGTGAACTCGTATCCGACTCTTTATCAGTCTCCGTATCGGATGTCTGATCGAAAGACGGGAAGTTCATGTCACCGCCCGGATTAAAATCCGCCGGCATATTGTTCGGATCAAAGTCACCCATATCAGGCATGTCTCCCGGTGTGAAGTCACCCATATCAGGTGCATTGTTAGGATCGAAATTACCCGGCATCTGAACTTGACTATCGGAAGAAGTATCGTCGCCTGTTTCAGGCTTGGAATCTCCTCCGCTCTTTCCTCCGCCGAAGCCTCCGAAATCTCCGCCTCCGCCCATGCTGAACTGGCCCATTGCTTCAATATCGATCTCTGAACCGTCGATCAGGGAAGCGGAGTCGCTTTTCTGACCTGCACCTGTTGACGGGATAGTTCCGTTCAACTGTCCGTCTATACTCTCGGCACGAAGCTTGATCGTCTTATAAAGCATATCTGCTGCGATCTGATATTCGTCGTCTGAGTAGAATGCTGTCGGATCGGTTGCAACAAGAGTATCGATCTGACTTCTGATCCTGTCATAAGTCTCATCAAATCTTCCGCCGTCAACGTATTCGTCGACCAGCATCTGAAGATATTCATGATAGCGTGCCAGGTATTCTTCATTCTCCAGAAGTGAATCGAAGAACTGTGTTCCTGCGAACGGAGTATCGATGGCATCATTTATCATGCTGGTAGCATCACCTGAACCGCCCATGGACATACCGCCGAATGACAGGTTGTAGTCCCAAGGGAAGATGTTGAGCTGACCTTTGTACTCATAGAGATAATAGTTGTGTGACATCGATCCCGAGAGACTGTCCATATTGACTGCAAAGGTATGGACTGCCATATACTTAAGAATGTTATCAACATCAAGATACTTCTCGAGGTCATTTCCTTCGCTGATATTCTTAAGAGCTGTTACGACACGTCTATGATCGTTCTTGCTTGTGCCTGTTATCTCGCTGTCCCAGATAGTTGAGTAGCTGTCCAGATCATCATCGATATAGTTGAGGTTGGCACCGCCGCCTCCACCCATGGAAAAGCCACCGCCGCCGTTGCCGCCTCCGAATCCTCCACCCATCTTGGTGAAGTCGAAGTTGCTCATGTCCGGCATTGAGAAACCGCCATTATCGGATGACTCGTCTCCGCCGCCCATTTCCATGGTGTCAGGCTTATAGAGTTCGCCGTCCTGTGTTCCGAAGTTTCTCAGCATAAAGCTGGATTCAACTGCTTCGAGTGCGAGATATACGCCTGTGTATTCGCCGTTAACGGAAACCTTGGCGTAGTTATAAAGTGAAGCATCTGCACCGATAAACTGGTACATATCATAGATGATCGCTTCCTTCATGTTGGTAGCGTCCGCATAGTTGTTATTGAGGATCAGCTTATCAAGTCCGTAGCATGTCTGTCCTTCAACGAAGTGGTCGAATTCGAGTTTAAGACTGTAACGGTCTGAATCAGGATCCATGGCGATCGCGGAAAGGCTGGTGTTGCCCTTAGGACGGATCGCTACGTTCTTGACCTTTTGACCGTTGATCACTACATCACAGACATAGTATTCTTCACTCATTGCGTTTGAGAGCATGGTATTCCAATCATCTTCATCCATGATGATGTTGACCTCCATGATCTCATCCGTATCGAAAAGTTTTGTTTCATACTCCATATTGACGGAGGTTCCGCCGAGGAGAACCGAGAACTCGGATGAAAAAACGATAGCAGCAAAACAGATAATGACCGCCACAGCCGTGATCGCTATTATGATCTTGGATATGTGCTTATTAGCAATCATGTTTTCCTCCGAAATTAAGACATGTAGTCTCCGTTATAAGTAACGAGTGTTGCACCGGTTACGCCGTTGATCTCGTTGACGCGGTTAACGAAGCTTGTAGCTGCATCTTTAACCCTTATCTCAGCTGTTACTTCGATGCCGTTCTCACCGACTGTCTTGGACTTAACTACATATTTGCTTACTGATTTCTTGATGATATTGAGAGCACTTTCCTCTGCCTTCTCGTCTTTGCAGTTTACGATAAGGATATATGGTGAACTGCTGAACTTCTTATGTGTGAAGATAACGAGGATCACACCGATGATGACGGAACCGATTACAGCGAGAGGGATCATACCGGCACCTATTACGATACCGACTGCAAGGGCCCAGAACAGGAATACGATCTCCATAGGTTCCTTGATGGCTGCACGGAATCTTACGATAGAAAGAGCACCGACCATACCGAGTGACAATACTACGTTAGATGTAACTGCCATGATAACGAGTGTGGTTACGAGTGAAAGTCCGATAAGTGACATT
>CADCQX010000223.1 GCA_902803695.1 Oscillospiraceae bacterium | reverse complement strand
AGCTTCTTTTCCAACCGATTCAACTTTTCGAGGACTTCGTCATTATTGTCCGCTGCCATTGCATCAACAAAAATGCTATTTACTAGACTCATACCAATGATTCCGCCTGAAAATAGAAGGATTGAGAAATAGATTCTTGCAAAGACAGCCATTGCTGTGCCGCCATTGTTGGCAATAGCTTCAGGCATTTCATACCATCCTTCGATAGTGAATAAGCGAAAGATGGAATACACACTGAGAGCAGGATTACCAAAGAACTGTGGAGCTACATCCCCAAAGAGAAATGTTGTAATGATGCTGAAAACCAATAAAAGAACGATTAATCCGATAGCTACTATATACGAAGCCTTTAATGCCAATTTGAATCCATTCAGAAGATTTTCAATATTTGGAATAAACTTCAGCAAACGGAATGACTTAAATGCACGCAACGTTCTCAATGACAATAGAATGTTTGTACCTGGAAGAGCAAGTCCAAATACGTTGATACAAGATGGCAGGGCTACTAGTACAAGTATAAAATCAAAACGATTCCAACCATCAGACCAGTATTCAGAGAAACCTTTAACATGAATCTTTACTACTGCTTCACACAAAAATAGTAATGTGAATATGCTGTCTATGACAAGCAAGGCTCCCCCTTGGTTAGATATAAAACCACTCATAAATATAATGCCAGTGTTGATAAGCACCAACACTAGCATTATATTGTCATTAGTAAAGAAACGTTTTACCGACTCCATTTATACATATCTTTTAGCTGCCTCTATCAACTGCTTCTTAAAATTGTAAATGTCATCTATCTTCTCGATGGATTCCATTTGCTCATTCCTGTTTTCGTCAATAAACCCTATACGCTTGTTGTTCGTATTGTTGAAGTGCAGCCTGCAGATGGGCTTACGATTGTTGTCGTCCGCAAAGATGGCAAAATAAGACTGGGAATCGCGGTAGGTCACTCTCTCTGATGAAATCACTTCGCATACAATACTCTTCACGATGTAATAACCTTCCAACTCTTCGACAGTCGTGTTAATCTTAGAAGCTTTCTCGTCCTCTTTAGCCGGCTCTTCTTCTTTCTGCTCAGGTGCTGTTGATGATGTCTGAATAGGTGCGCCTGCTGCTTCCGTGGCTTTTATAGCGATGCCCAGTTTCTCACTCATCACATCGTTAATATGGCTCTTGAATGCTCGTGCCACGATGTCAGTAAACTGATCCAGCACCTTCTGGGTAACAATACCTTCATAAACTCGTTTCGTCAGCAATTTGACGAGCTCAGGCGATGGCTCGGCAAATTCCGAACGTATAATCTTCTTGACTTCCGACATGTACTTCAATTCATTTGCACTGCTCAGAATATTGTCCAGGTCAAAGTTCTCCTTACAGAATTTCTTTACTTCTTCAATTTGTGTTTCCCTGATTTTCTCCAAGTTTATCTCGAGGAAGGGAACGTCATCCATGATATTCTCCTTTATCAAGTCAGCATAGAATCTGTAGACAATGCCGTTCGTCAGAACCCCGAACTTTGCCTTGGAGGCAACATAATACCGCTTCAATTGATTGTCATGCAAGTTCAGGTCCTGTTTCCAATGCTTACATTCGATTAGCATGATTGGGGAACCATCCTTCATGATAGCATAGTCTATCTTCTCTCCCTTCTTTTTGGCAATGTCACAGTCCATCTCGGGTACCACCTCCAATGGGTTGAACACATCGTACCCTAGCATCTGAATAAATGGCATGATAAATGCATTTTTAGTTGCCTCTTCCGTTTGGATGGATTCTTTCAAGGCTGAGACTCGATCGGCTAATTGTAAAATTGAATCTTTAAAGTCCATAGCTTTAATGTTTAACTAAACCAAATCCCCCCAGTCCCTCGGAAGACTACTATATTAACTGGTGAAGCGTGGAACTGTATCCACTTCTCCGTCCTGAGGTCCTGAGAAACCTAATGTGAGAGAATAACAGCATCCACGCTTACGCATGGAAGCTATCATGTTCTCTTGCCACATTTTGAAATTTCTCAGGTTTCAGAACGCAAGACGAGCATAACGCTTCTTTTTT
>CADCQX010000222.1 GCA_902803695.1 Oscillospiraceae bacterium | reverse complement strand
TTCCTCCTATTTCGCCTTTGGAATACAAAAATCCCATGGCAACATTTAATTGCCATGGGACGAATTCGCTTATATATCGCACCTTCGCGGTACCACCCATGTTCGAAAAGACTTGCTTTCCGCACTTGTTCGCGCCTTTAATGCTGCGCAGGCATCTGCTTAGCCGGTATAACCGTTTTCACAGAACGCTCCAGTGTTGAAATTCATCCAGATACCCCGTGGATCGTGCTTTCAGCCGGTGACACGACTCTCTTTTCCCTGTCATATAAGGACTACTTACGCACCTTCATTGCTTTAACCGATTGTACCTATGCAGTTCTTAAAAGTCAAGCAGACAGTGTTTTCGAGGATATCAAAGGGACAGATAAGGGTTATAACGCTTCTCAATACCTATCTTTGAGGAACCGCCGTGACCCGGATAAACGGTAATATCATCATCCATATCCTTAAAGATCTTGAGAGATGCCAGCAAAGTCCTGGTGTCTCCTCCCGGCAGATCGGACCTTCCGACAGATCCTTCAAACAAAGTATCTCCGGTAAACATGATCTTTTCGTCCTCGAAAAAGATACATACAGAACCCGGAGTATGTCCGGGAGTCCTTATGATCGTAATCTTCGAAAACCCGTCCAATTCAATGCTTTCACCAAGATCAAATGTCTCAGAGGAAAGCTTCATCGGTTCACCAAAACCCTGTGAACAGTTCAAACCCGCATCTGAAAGATAAACTTTATCATCATCTGAGAGATAAGCCTTGGCACCGGTCAGCTTAACCCATTCGTCCAGGAAGGCACCGTGATCATAGTGGGCATGAGTAAGGATTATGGCATCAATACTGATGTTCATAAGCTTGCTTCTGACCAGAGGGAAATCAGGAGATACGGACGGATCAATTATGATCGCATGATCACCTGATTTTACAGCATACATATTGGAGCCCAAAGGCCCATAAGGAAAGACAATAACATCCATTTGAATGATCAACCCTTGATCCACTCACGCCAGTCGAGGTCACCGCGGTCGATAGCAAGGATCAATGTCTCTGCCGTAGCGATATTTGTGGCATAAGGGATATTGTTAAGGTCGCATACCTTCAAAAGCTCGGTTGTGCTGTGCAAAGGATCATTACGACCGTCACGGATATAGATAACACAGTCGATCTCGTTATATTCTGCTCTGGAGGCAAGCTGCTCAAAACCGCTCTCATAGTCAACTGAAAGACCTGAAACTTCAAGGTCTACAGCACTTTTGAGAAGTTTGCCTGTATTATAAACGGAAATCAGCTGATGCTTGGACAGCAAGGGGCGATATGCAATACAAAAGTTAACGAGCAACTCATTTTTACTGTTATCAGCCATCAGAACGATCTTCATGGCGTAAGTCCCCCTTGTTACAAAACTAATATCATTTTACGCAAAATATTATAATTTAGCAACAAATAATTGAAGTATTTATCCCTCAGTTACAGTGCCCTCTTCTTCTTCATATCGGGTTTCAGGAAGAGCCAGATCAACCGAATCACCGATTACAGGCACAGTGTCCTTAATGTCAGGATCATCAGAAAGCGGAACTCCGAAATAAGCTGCCAGGAGTTTCTTCGCGATGATGGATGTGGAATTACCCCACTCACCTCTCTCAACAACGAGAGCGATGGCGATCTCCGGATCATCAGCAGGAGCATAGCATACAAAAAGACCGTTGGAGTACTCCATTCGGATGTCCTCAAAACCTGTCTCAGCAGTACCTGTCTTACAGCAGACCTTTATCGGGAAGTCAGAAAGTGATTCCTGGGCTGTTCCTTCCCAATCGTTGGTACCTGTTACAACACAACGCATTGCAAATCTTACTGCTTCAAGGTTACTCTCATCAACTTCGAGAGGAATGGACGGCTTCTGACCTTCGTAAAGTATCGTTCCATCAGGAGCAACAACGTTATTGATAACGTACGGAGTTACAAGTTCACCTGTAGCTATGGCACTTGTATATCTGCAAAGCTGAAGGATCGTAAAACAGTTATCGAACTGTCCGATAGCCGACTGAGCCGTATCTGCCGGGAACCATGTTCTGTCGTATTCTGATTCATGGAGAAGTCTCTTAGTCTCACGGCTGGCTCTGATACCGACTTCCTCACCAGGAAGGTCGATGCCGGTATATTCGCCGAGACCAAGCTTCTCACCCATCGCATCAATGTTATCGATACCCGTATCAACACCAAGTCTCATGAAATAGATGTTGCAGGATGTAGCAATAGCACTGTTAAGATCCAAAGCGCCGTGTCCCGTATCAGGATACTCGAGACATTTAAAAGTCCAACCGCCGATATCTATAGGAGATTCACACTTTACCCAGGATGAATTAGGAGTGATTACACCGGCTTCAAGTCCCGCGAGAGCTGTACACATCTTAAATGTGGAACCCGGAGCATACTGAGACATGATCGCTCTGTTCCACAAAGGCATGTCCTCACTGGTCATCTCCTCATATTCACCAATACCGAGATAGTATTTGATCTGAACTTCAGCCTGCTTATCTCCTGACATGGCAAGAACGAAATCGTTAGGGTCATAGTTAGGATAAGAACCCATAGCAAGAACGGCACCTGTCTTACAGTTCATAACAACAAAAGCGCCTGCATTAGCTGTCTTATAGCCTGTCTGTCTGGTCTGCTCATCGATCTTAGCATCCTCGATGAACTGCTTAAGAGCTTCGATACCGACCTTCTGGAGGTTCGAGTCGATTGTAAGATTTACAGTAGCACCAGCTACAGGGTTTTCTCCGTATGTATAAGGGAAAAACATCGAATCTGCGCCGTCTTCAGTCCATGTGGAATAAGTAGCGATACCGGCCTGACCGTGAAGATATCTCTC
>CADCQX010000221.1 GCA_902803695.1 Oscillospiraceae bacterium | reverse complement strand
ATGAACCTTATGGCCAGTAAGGAGCTCTACCGCTCCGAGTATTTCTGCCTCAACTGCGGGCTGGCGCTGTCCTGGATCTCGTTTCTGTGCATGGACTGCATCTGCAAGCGTTTCGGGCCGAAAGCCGCGACCATGATCTCTATCCTGGCGATGGGTGTCAATGTGATCTGCGTGCTCGTCATGAAGCTTCTGTCCCTGGCGCCGGGCTGCTGGGCGGCCTACTATTCCGCGCCGGACGCGGCGACGGGCGACCTCATCACCCGCGGCGTAGACAGCACATTTGGCAGTTCCTGGTATGTCGTGGTCGGTTCCGCGACGGCGATGCTTCTGTCGACACTTGTGAATTCCGGGCTGAATCACTTTATCGGAAAGCGCGCGGACAAGGGCGGTTTTGGCGGGTTTGCCAAGCGTTCCCTGATCTCCACCTGCATTGCGCAGTGGGTCGACAACTTCGTTTTCTCCGCCATGGTATCTCACGTATTCTTCGGCTGGAACTGGACACAGGTCCTGATCTGTTCCACAACTTCCATGGTCATCGAACTTCTTCTCGAGGCTGTTTTCTCGCCTATGGGCTACAGGATCTCCAAGAAGTGGGAGAAAGAGAACGTCGGCCACAAGTATCTCGAGAGAATGGCAAGTGCTGTTTAAGAAAGGCAATCTATGAAACTTGAATATCTTTCAGGTGTGAAACTCGGTAACCTCGTCAGAAATGGCGAGGTTTCTGCGTCTGAAGTGATCACTTATTTCGCACAAAGGATCGAGCAGAGGAACCCGAGCATCAACGCCTTCACATACACCAAATTCGACGACGCCCTTAACGAGGCCGAGATCATTGACAAGAAGATCAGAGACGGTGAAGACCCGGGACCTTTGTGCGGCGTCCCTGTCGCCTTAAAAGACTTTCTCCCTTCGAAAAAGGGTTGGACAAATTCCCACGGCGGCGTTAAGTCCCTCATCCGCGAAGACGCTGAAGATTCCATGTTCTATCAGGCTGCCCGCAAAGCAGGAGCCATCGCGATCGGCAAGACCAACGCGCCAGCCTTCGCCTTCAGGGGAACAACGGACAACAAGCTCTACGGTCCTACCTCGACTCCGTTCAAGGTCGGCCATAATTCCGGAGGTTCATCCGGCGGTTCCGCAGCCGCAGTCGCAGACGGCCTCATAACTATCGGTGAAGGTTCTGACGGCGGCGGATCCATCCGTATCCCGTCAGCCTGGTGCGGTTGCTTCGGCTTCAAAGCATCCGTCGGCACGATCCCCGGCATCTGCCGTCCTGACGGCTGGACCGCAACTCATCCGTACTGCTTTAACGGCGCCATAACAAGGACCGTCGAAGACAGCGCCGTAATGCTCAATTACATGGCTCATTATGATCCGCGCGATCCGCTGAGCCTCGATCACGGCCCGAAAGATTTTACCGAACTTATGAAGAAACCGATCACCGAATGGAAGATCGCCTTTACACCTGATTTCGGCATTTTTCCTGTCGAAAAAGAGATCGCGGAGATCGTCAGAAATGCAGCCCTTAAACTGGAGCTGGCTGGTGCCAAAGTCGACGAAGTCAGATTCGATTTTAAGTACTCCTCCAACGACTACGCGAAGATGTGGTGCAGGGCAATTTCCATCGATACATCTATCGATATGGAACTGTGGAAACGCGACGGATTCGACATCTTAAAAGATCACAGAGACGAGCTTCCTGAAGAGTTCATCTACTGGAATGATGTCGCTTTCAATTCGTCCGTCATGGACTATCGTCTGTTCAATGAGATGAGGACGGAAATGCTCGACAGGCAGCAGGATGTTTTCGATAAGTATGACATAATAATATCTCCTGTAACCATCTGTTCTCCTGTAAAAAATTCGGACGACAACAACACCCTTGGACCGACCATGATCAACGGAAAAGAAGTGGAACCGATCATCGGTTACTGTGAGACTTTCTTCGAGAATTTTACGGGCAATCCGGCTGCGTCGATCCCGTGCGGATTGGATAGCCAGGGTCTTCCTGTAGGTATGCAGATCATCGGAAAGAAGTTCAGGGACGAGGATGTTTTCGCGGTGGCTCACAAGTTCGAGCAGATCGCGCCGTGGTCCTATGACATCCCGGCTTCACGCGAAGTATAACCCCACATATTATAGTTCCGCCCAAGTTGCGTGACCCGTCAAAAAGTGCACAAAAATGAGGTCACAAACTTGGGCAGTTTTGATTAGCACTCTCACCTTGACAGTGCTAATTCGGGGTCTATAATGTGGGCAGAACAAAGGAACGAAGATCAATAGATCAAGACCTCCGCCCCAATGCTCGGATAACAACATTTCAAAGGAGATGATATTATGTTGATGTCCGGTATTTTTGGAGAAAACTTGTTTGATGATTTTTGGGGATTCCCGACACATGAGCTGGCAAACATCGATAAGAAACTTTACGGCAAGAATGCGCAGCGCATGATGAAGACCGATGTCCATGAGACAGACACTGATTATGAGCTCGAGATGGATCTCCCTGGATTCAAGAAAGATCAGATCAATGTCAAACTCGAAGACGGTTACATGACCATCAGCGCGTCGAAAGGACATGACACCGAGAAGAAGGATAAGCACGGCAAGATCATCCGTCAGGAAAGATACTCCGGCGCAATGCAGCGAAGCTTCTATGTCGGCGATCAGGTAAAGGTCGAAGATGTTAAGGCCAAATTCGAAGACGGAGTCCTGAGGCTCTGCATTCCGAAGAAGGAACTTAAACCTCTCGAAGGCAACAATACGATCGCCATAGAAGGCTAAGTCCCGGCACATCCAAGTAAGTAAATAAGCAGGCACCCTTTAGAGTTTGTGGGTGCCTGTTTTTTGTTGTCCAGACACAACATCTTGTCATAAAATTGGAATCATTGTATTTTGATAATAACCACATAATGTTGATGGGAGAAGTGTTATGACCTTGAGTGTAAAGCAGAGCAGAACAAGCAGATTAATAAGCTTTATAATGGCAACATTGTTGCTTGTAAGTATCACCCCGATGAATATCTTCGCAGATACGATTACCCCTAAGTACTACTCCATAGTTGAAGGTAATTCTTTCAGTACAGAAACAGTGGTTACTTCATCATGGGATAGCCATTCTAATATCGAACTTAAGATCAAGAATATTGGTGACCAAAGGATAGATAATTGGCATCTTACATTTGAAACTCCATACACTATAGAAAACATTTGGAATGCTTCAATTCTTGAAACAGACAATAACGGAACGTATACCATAAGGAACAATTACTACAATCAAGATATAGATATTGATT
>CADCQX010000220.1 GCA_902803695.1 Oscillospiraceae bacterium | reverse complement strand
TCCTGTCGGAGAAATCTGACTGGATACGAGCGTACTCTGCTTCTCTAACCTTCTGGGAGATAGCACTCTTAGCTGCTGTAGCAGCAAGTCTTCCGAGCTCATCAACGTCGATACCGATCTCAACCTGGTCACCAAGCTCGATCTCATCGTCCATTGCCTTAGCATCTGTGAAAGAGATCTCGTTATCAGGATCAAGAACTTCCTCTACAACCTCAACGAGTTTATAAACGAAGATCTCACCTGTCTCTCTGTCGATCTCTGCGAAAACATTATCTATATTCTTAGAGCTTGAGAACTCTCTTCTGAAAGCTGCAACGATACCGTCTTCGATAGCCTTCATCAGGACTTCCTCATCAATGCCGCGCTCTTTCGCAAGTTCCTTGATAACTGCGATTACGCTTTCCTTCTGCTCTTCTTCCTGCTTCTTCTTTGCCATTTTACTATGCCTCCTTGATTAGAATTCAATGTGTCTGACCGCTCTTGCGATCTCTTCGTACTTAAGTGTTACCGTCTTTGTTTCTTTGGCTTCTTCATACTCGAAAACAACCGTCTCGTCAGTCACTTCAAGTATCTTTCCCAAAAAGTTCTTCACTCCGTCGATCTCTTTGAAAAGCGAAACCTCTATCTTCTCTTCAGAGTATCTTCTGTAATCAGCGGGTTCCGACAAAGGTCTTGTAAGTCCCGGTGACGATACTTCGAAGTAGTCAGCATCATGTTTTAGCTGTTCATCGAGTATCGGATCTATTGTCCTGCTGAACACTTCGCAATCGTCGATGTTCAATCCGCCTTTCTTGTCGATAAAAAGCCTTAAGAAAGTCTTCTGTCCTTCCTTTTTGAACTCAGCATCGACAAGATCGAGTCCCAGTTTCTCCGCTTCCGGCTTAGCTATATCGTAAGCAGCCTGAGCGATCTTAGAACGTTTTGCCATCAATTCCTCCTGATACAACAAAAAACGGACCTTCGATGAAGTCCGTTTACAAAAGTAATCTAGAACGGGAATATTTTATCATACATATATATATAAGGCAAATATGTCATTTTTATGTTAACAATTCACAAAAAATGCTCCAGATTTTCCTCATTTGCTATTCAAATTACACTAAAAATCGGATAGAATATACTCATCAAATAAAAATAACCAACAGTAAAGGAGATCGATGCCTATGATCAAGATTATTGCAGGAGCAAAAGGAACAGGTAAGACCGCTAGACTTGTTGAAGACATCAACAACGTTGCAGCTGAGGACAGCAACGTAGTCTGCATTGAGAGAGGAACACGCCTCGGACAGTTACTCAAGCACAAAGTAAGGCTGATCAATATCGATGAGTACCCATGTACCGGATATGATCAGCTTCTTTCGTTTATCGGAGGAGTTTGTTCCAAGGATTATGACCTCACTCACGTTTATATGGATAGTGTCCGTAAAGTGGCAAAGAGCGACAATCTTGACGAGCTCGCTGTATTCCTTGATAAACTCGACAAATTCCTTGCAAATTCACCTATAGTTGTTACAATTATCTTAAGTGTCAGCGAGGATCTTCTCCCTGACGCAGTTAAAAAATACTGTTAATTGCGAGGTGTATTGTAAATGGGTTTGGTTAAGGAATTTAAGGAGTTCATCAGTAAAGGTAACGTAATGGATATGGCTGTCGGTGTTATCATCGGTGGTGCTTTCGGAAAGATCGTTACTTCTCTTGTAAATGACATCATCATGCCAGCTATCGGAAGCGCATGCTCCGGCGTAGACTTCAAGGACATGAAGCATGTCATCACAGCCGCTGAGTTAGATGCAGCAGGCGAAGTCGTAACACCTGAAGTAGCAATCAACTACGGTACATTTATCAATACTGTTATCGAATTCTTTATTATCGCCATCTGTATCTTCCTTGTGATCACATTGATCCAGAAGAGTTCCAAGAAGTTCAAGGCACTCCTTAAGAAGGAAGAGGAAGAGGCTGCAGCAGAAGAGCCGGCTGAGCCAACTGAGGAAGTTAAGCTCCTCACAGAGATCAGAGATGCTCTTGTTACAAAGAAAGACTAATCCAATTTAGAAACCAACTGCAAAAAAGGAGATGCTCGCAAGAACATCTCCTTTTTATATACATAAACCTGATCCGAAGATCAGGTTTATCGTTTGATCAATAGTTGGTTGTTCTCTCTTCGAAATAAGCCTTAGGATGAGCACACAAAGGACACTTCTCCGGAGCCTCATCACCGTAGTGGATGTAACCGCAGTTGAGGCACTTCCAGATCTTTACTCCGTCACGCTTGAAGGTCATTCCCTCTTCAAGATTCTTAAGGATAGTTCTGTAACGCTCCTCGTGCTCTTTTTCTACGCCAGCAACAAGATCAAACAGTTCAGCGATCTCGTTAAAGCCCTCTTCCCTTGCCTCTGCTGCGAATGTCTTATACATTGAAGTCCATTCCTCATTCTCGCCTTCAGCAGCAGCAAGAAGGTTAGCAGCAGTATCAGGAACTGCACCGCCGTTAAGATACTTGAACCAGAGTTTAGCGTGCTCTCTCTCATTACCGGAAGTCTCTGTAAAGATATTGGAGATCTGAACGTATCCTTCCTTCTTAGCCTTAGATGCAAAATATGCATACTTGTTTGTTGCCATTGATTCGCCTGCGAATGCAGTCTGAAGATTAGCTTCTGTCTTTGTTCCTTTAAGATCCATAATATTTCCTCCTTGAATAGTTTATTGACAGTTCGGGCATATACCCGATGCCATGACATCAATGTTATTATAGATGAATCTGCTGTCCGATTCGAGCTGATCTCTCTTTATCTCATAATCGAAAACCATGCCGCAGGATTCGCAATAGAAATGTCCGTGGAATTTTAATGTTCCGTCAAATCTTCTCTCACCGTTCGGTGCAGTTATCCTTATAAGAAGATTCTCATCAACGAGTTTCTCGGTAACGTTATAAATCGTCGCAAGAGACAAAGAAGGATTAGATCCCTTAAGATTGTCGTATATCTCCTCACAGGTAGGATGCGACCTCTTACTGATTATGTAATCATAGACATCCACGCGAGGCTTTGTGATACGGATCCCCGAACTTCTTAAGATGTGTTCGGCTTCACTGATCTTTGCCATTATGTATTCCTCGACTCTACTCAAAAAAACTCACATAATGATTATACAACATCAGGACCAAAAAAACCGCCCGAAGATGTGGAAACTTCGGGCGGAAAACAGAAGTGTGTATGGATAGAAAATTATTTCTTTTTCTTTTTGTCCTTATCTTTTTTCTTCTTGTCGGCTTTTTTCTTTTTCTTGTTTTTCTTTATCTCTTCAAGATCAGGACTAGCTATAACCGTCTTCGGCATTGGAACCGAGGACTTCTTCTTGAGCACCGGCTTCTTCTCCGTTGCCTTAACAGCAGGAGTTTTCTTTACCTTGCCGACTACCGGCGGCTCAGTGAAACTCTCGATGAGCTTTGTAAGAGCATCCATCGATTTTTTATCAACTTTGTAGTAAACAAATCTTCCGTCTTTTCGAGCGGAAAGGATCTTATTATCAAGAAGGAGATTCAGATGATGCGAG
>CADCQX010000219.1 GCA_902803695.1 Oscillospiraceae bacterium | reverse complement strand
CATGATCTCTGCAGCAGAGGATTCGCCTTCATCAACTGAAAGATCGGTTATGATCTCATTATTTTCTTTCGATGACTCAGCAGGCACTTCGTTATTCTCTTCAACAGGCTGTTCGCTCTCAGAAGGAAGGAACGGAAGTCCGCTGTCATCCAAAAGGCGCTTTACTGTAAACGCATTAAGAGAACCGACTGTCTTTCCTGTTTTAACAGGATCAGCTACTTCATCGGTCAATACTTCCTGGAAGAAAGCAACTTCATAGCCTTCTTTGGAATAGAAACTGTCCTTCGCGAGCTTAAGGCTGATATCGAATATCAACTCGTGCGAGAGGGCTTCCCTATACATGGTAATGAACTTCTCGTTACCTTCAGCCCAGCCGTCCTTGAGATACTTCTCGATATCGAGATTAAACTTCAGCGTTCTGGTTCCATATGGTTCTATCTCGGAAACAAGACCGTTACCGAACATCAATACATTTCCGCCAAGGATAAGCTTCCACTCGAGTATCATCTCATCCGTAAATGCAAACGGATGGATATTACGCATTGTAAGTGTTGTCGGATTATTAGGATCCGGGAAGATGTTGACCATCTCACACTGCTTCTTGATATCAAAATAGATAGGATGCGGCTTACGCTCACTGTCTACGATACCCTGACCGATACTGCTTCCGACACGGGTCTTTCCGCCTTCGAGATCGGCCTGATGGATCCACTTATAATCAGCGTCATCATCATCAAAATTCGTTCTGCCCGGAATAGTCTTAAACAGATTTACGCCTGTCTTATTCTTTCCAAAAATGTATGCACGATCAAGGCAGATATCTTCCCATGGACCGTAAACATTTCCTGCTTCACTCGGGAACGAAGGAAGATCTGAAATATCACCCTTCACATCCTTCTCACAGTACCATGGCCTTGCATCATCTACAACTTCACACTGGTTCTTTATCGTCTTACACCTGTTGTGATCAAAGTTGTAGTTCGGGAATCCCCAGCAAACGATACTCGGGTGATTCATATGAGCCTCAACATAATCGAACATATATCTTGAATCCGACATAGCGAAAACATATATACCGTACTGATCACAGAGATTCAGGAGCATGTCGTTAGCCGGGAACGAAGATACGATAATACCGTTAATACCACAGCGCTTCATGAGAACGATATCCTGACGCATTCTGCTTATCGGAACCGCAATACCGTTCTGAGGATCAAATTCATAATATCTGGTAAGCATCAACGGGATTCGTCTGTCGTTGATGTTAAGTTTATCAAGAATAACTTCTGCTGTTCTGAAACCGAACCTTCTCTTCTTGGCACAGATCGTTCTTCCCTCGTTATCGAGAAGTTCCAGAACGACATCATATTGAACAGGTGTAGCATCAGACCACTGAGCTACGTGAACAGCAACTGCCTGTGACTTGAAGACCTCTGATGAGTTGGCATCAACTGTACCTTCCATCTGCTTCTCGATATTAAGTTTAACGAATGGGAGATTATAAGGATCATAATCTCCTCTTGCTTCAAGTATGGATGTCCTTACAGAGAAAGGCATCATATAATTTGTATGATTCGTGATCTTAACATCCATGAAGATCATATAATCTCCACGTGAGATCTTAGCTACATTCTTTCTCTCAGTTCCTTTCTCTTCCAAAGCCAACTGATCAACATAAGTATTAGGAATGCTGCTGCACTTGATATGGAGATTACTCATCTCGAGCAATGATTCAAATGTAAGAGAAACCGGTCTGAAGATACCGCTGAAACCGAAGTTAGCCAATTCCTTGATTATCTTGCCGTTCTTATCTCTGTCGTATCTGTTGATTATTACAACGATGGTATTGATTCCGACCTGTGCAACAGGTGACAGAAGAAGTCTCTTGTTAGTCAGGATAGAATGTTCGGAAGTAATAAGTTTACCGTTTACATAGATCTCAAAGCTTCCGGTAATACCCGAAGCCTCAAAATAGATAGCACGATCCAAATCTTCTTCCGAAAAAACTGTCGTTGTTCTATAGATACCGATCTCGTCTTCATCAGAAGAAGTGGAGTTATAGTAGTTTTTGTTATTGATGCTTGAATCTCTGGATTCCTTATCGTTTTCGAGGATTTCAGGAAAATCATAAAGAAGATTCTGCGGAAGACCGTAACCTTCTGTCTGCCAGGTCGAAGGAACATTTATGAGGTTCCAGTCGCTGTCATCAAAATCAGGTGTATCAAAACCCATCGGGATCTCATTCTCGGATCTCGCGAGGAAGAATTTCCATGTGTTGAGAGGCCTGGAGTACGGAGAATCGATCTTACCGAATTCTGGCATCTCCCTCTCAGAAAAAATATAATCAAAAGACTCATACGGCAAAAAGCAGTCATTTGAATAGGTAAATTCCATATTCCTTTTCAGTCCTTCCTTTTAACAAACACCTATAATTTCAGACAGTACAATTTTATCAAACTTAAGTTTCAAACATGTTACAGTATCGAGGTATTTCCGAAAGATTTGGGACATTCCGTTTTTAGCACAATATTATAAAAAAAATATCCTACTATGGTATGTCCATAATTCGGATTATTAGTGTAGAATCAAAAATGTAGATTTTTTTAGTATGGAGGGTCAACCTGATGGAACTATTCTTGGGTTTGGTAATTCTGGCTGCTCTCTTGGCATTAGCTTATGCCGCGATCAACTTCTATTCCGTTAAGAAACTTGAAGAAGGAACGGAAAGAATGACCGAGATCGCCAAAGCTATTCGTCTCGGAGCTAATACGTTCATCAACTACGAATATAAAGTTGTCGCTTTGATCGGCGCTATTATTGCAGTAGTCCTCGCGATCGTAATTTCTTGGCAGGGTGCCTGTGCTTTTGTACTCGGTGCCGTTATGAGTGCCACAGCAGGTTATGTAGGTATGAAGATCGCAACGTATGCCAATGTCCGTGTTACCAACAAAGCACGCACAACTAAGAAACTCGGCGACACACTTAAAGTTGCTTTCAAAGGCGGTTCTGTAATGGGCCTTTGTGTTTCCGGTTTCGCACTTCTCGGTATATTCCTTGTATACCTCATTTTCGGTTATGGTTTAGGTCAGATCTCAGATGTAGCTAACGACATCGAGAATATCAACCTTATCGGTCTTAACGCACCATTCTCAATGACGATCTCGAGCTACGCTCTCGGATGTTCTATCATTGCGATGTTCAACCGTGTCGGCGGCGGTATCTATACAAAAGCTGCAGATATGGGTGCTGACCTCGTAGGTAAGACCGAAGCTCATATTCCAGAGGACGATCCTCGTAACCCTGCAACGATCGCTGATAACGTTGGTGATAACGTAGGTGACGTAGCAGGTCTCGGTGCTGACCTTTTGGAGTCTTATGTAGGCGCTATCATGTCAGCTGCTATCCTTGCATGTGAGATCTTTAAGACAACTCCTGCTGCAGATAGAGGCGAACTTACAGCTGAGCTTTTGGAAAAGCTCCTTATGTACCCTATCTCCTTTGCAGCCTGCGGTCTTATCGCATGCGTAATCGGTATCGCATCTATCCTTCTTAAGAGAAAACTTTCCGAAGATCCGCACAGAGAACTCAACATGGCAACATGGATCTCTGCAGGCGTTACTGCCGTATTCGGACTCGGACTTACATATTTCATTTTCAAAGATTCACACCTTGCAAGTTTCAAGGCCGGTTGGATATCTCCATGGCTTGCTGCTATCCTCGGTGTAATCGCCGGAATCGTTATCGGTATCATTGCCGAATACTACACAAGTTACGACTACAAGCCGACTAAGATACTTGCTAACGCCTCTGTCGAAGGTCCGGCTCTTACGATCACACAGGGTCTCGCTCTTGGTATGAAATCCTGTATGGCACCAGTTATCGTTCTCGGTATCGCTATCGTTGGTTCTTACCAGCTCGGCGGTATGTACGGTATCTCCTGTGCTTCCATCGGAATGCTCAGCTTCGTAGCTGCTACAGTTTCCGTTGATACTTACGGTCCTATCTCCGATAATGCCGGCGGTATCGCTGAAATGAGCTACCTCGAAGAGGGCGTTCGTAACATCACAGATAAACTCGACTCAGTTGGTAATACAACAGCTGCTATCGGTAAGGGATTCGCAATCGGTTCTGCCGCTCTTGCTACTCTTTCCATGATGAACTCATACCTCTGTTCTTACTCAGAGGGTGACGCTGTTGATCTTAACCTTCTTAAGCCATTGACTCTTGCAGGTGCTCTTGTAGGTGCTGCTCTCCCATTCCTGTTCTCAGGTATGCTCATCGAGGCAGTTGCAAAGGCAGCCCGTAAGATGGTTGTCGAGGTTCGCCGTCAGTTCAAGGAGATCAAGGGTCTTCTCGAAGGCGAAGTACTCCCTGACTACAAGACATGTATCGCTATCTCTTCACAGGGAGCTATCAAGGAAATGAGAGTTCCTGCCATCATGGCAATCCTCTTCCCTGTTATCTCAGGCTTCCTCTTTGGTGCTGACTTCGTAGGCGGAATCCTTCTCGGTGCTACCATCTCAGCTATCATGCTTGCTATCTTCACAGGTAACGCAGGCGGTGCTTGGGATAATGGTAAGAAGTATATCGAGACAGGCGCTATCGAAGGCCACGGAAAAGGAACTCCTGCTCACGATGCAGCAGTTGTTGGTGATACAGTCGGTGATCCTTTGAAGGATACCGTTGGTCCTTCCCTCGATATCTTGATCAAGATCATGAGTACGATCTCTCTCGTAGCTGTTACTGTATTCTACAGATACAACCTCTTCGATTTCATCATGAGCTTGTTTGATAAATAATCATATATCAGTAGGAATATCGAAAACGGATGCCGCTTAGCGACATCCGTTTTTTATTATCTGATCAATTCTTCTATCTTATTAAGTGTATCTTCGATAAGAGAACTCATCGGCTGCGATTTTATTCCGGCTATCATGATATTGCACTTGGTCATCGGAAGCAGTATCTTGGTTGCTTCACTTTGAGCAACTGCCAAAGCCATCTTCGGAGTTATCTCTCCAAGAAGCGAATCTGCACTTATGATACCTATCGGACCGATAATGATATCAGCACTTCTGGCACATACTACTATTGCATTTTCGCCGGTTGCAGCATTCTTTGCTCCGCCCTTTATCATTGAAGAAGTAGCAATTGTATTAGTTCCAACACAGGTCAGTTCAACTTCAGGAAATCTTCCGATAATGGATTCAGCAAGTTCCTTGCCGATCTTACCTCCCTGTCCGTCTATCAATAGGATCTTCATAAATCGTCCCGCTTTCATGATTATTGACATAAGTATAATGTATCGGATAAGAAAAAACAAAAAACATGCGGTATAATTTTTCTAGCAAATATTATGGAGGCCCATATGAAAAACAGAAAAATTATTTCTGTAGTTCTTGCGTGCGCAATGATTACGTCATTATCCGCCTGCAAGAAGACAGACGAACCTGCAGTTTCTGAATCAGAGACAACTACAACTGCCGAGACAACGACAGAAGCAGAATCATCTTCAGAAACAACAGAGCTAACTACAACTGCCGAAGTAACAGAAAGCGAGACTGAACCTGACCTGTCATCCGATAAATATGCAGGAATGACAGCAGAAGAGATCGTAGCCACTTTGACTCTCGATCAGAAAGCAGCACAGATGGTTCAACCGGCAATTTATAATCTCAATGGAAATTCCATGAAAAAGTACGACTATGGTTCGATACTTTCAACATAT
>CADCQX010000218.1 GCA_902803695.1 Oscillospiraceae bacterium | reverse complement strand
TCTCACCCTTGGAATTCAGTGTAACAGGGAAAAACCTTGCCTCGCTGAAACTGTCTCCGTAGTAGATGACGTATGTATATAGTCCCTTATTCTCGAAAACTCTGAAGCCGATATTGGAATCACCGCAAAGAGGATCGTGTTCACTTATAAACTCATCTATCTCCTCATTGATCTTCGCGGCATCAGGAGTATCAACAGTAAAATACGGATAAGTGATAACTATAGTGAGACCGTTACTGTCGCTCATCTCCATCTCTTTGGTTCCGAGAAAACCGTTTGGATCTTCATAGATAAATTCCGTAAAAGTCCTTGGATAGTACAAAAGAGCATAGTCTGCAGTATAACTTATCGCAGTCCTCGCTTCCATCTGCTGATACCATGTCTGCATGGTAACAACATAGCTGTCGAGATAATAGAAATCTTCCATGTCATGAGCAAAATTGAGATTAACATCATCCCAATTCGCCACTATGTACTGAAGATGTGAGAATACCGGTGTACCATCCTCCAGGAAGGAAACAGATACCAAATCCTCCTGCGGCTCAGGTGCCTTAATAGTTGTAGGTTCAAGAGACGGTTCAACGACCGAAGTCTCTGTCTCAGTCGGTTTTGTTCTTATATTGATATCTCTTTGTTCCTGTTCGTCATCTTTGATATCGCATCCTGAGGCCAGGACAGTCAAAGCGATGAACAAGGTCAAAAGTCGTTTTTTCATAATAATCCCCCTGAAGTTCTTCTATCTTTAGAATCACCTTTAAAATAAAAAAGTTTCAAAAGAAGATCTTCAGGGGGATCAGTTTACTGCTTAGTCTCTTCCCTTGTCTTGTAGCCGTAGCTTCCGAGGATTTCAGCGGCTTTATCGGCAAACTTGGAATTAGCTCCGAGGCTGTCGTTAAAGATTCCTTCACCGCCACCGTATCCGATAACAGTAGCGAGATTGCCACCTTCAACGTTTTCGAGGATGACAGTCAGCGAAGCATAACTGCCGTTCCTTGCATAATACTTCTCGAGGCAGACGACAACCACATCTTTTCCCACAGGAACGATCTTAACAAGTTCCGATTCGCTTTCAGCTAAGAGACTTCCGACGATCTTGTCGTAATCTTCGATCTTTTCATCTAGAAATTGGATAATAACTTTTGACATAGACCTTACCTCCGATACTATTATTTCTTAACTTAATCATAGCATTTCGCAAGTCTTGGTAGCAAGTTTCTCCGCAAACTTTGTATCGTGTTCAACTATGAGCATTGTAGGCTTATAGTCCTCGATCAGTTTTTCCAGCTGCATCCTCGAGAAAACATCAACATAATTGAGTGGCTCATCCCAGATATATAGGTGTGCAGGAGTCATGATACTCGTTGCTATAAGAACCTTTTTCTTCTGTCCTTCCGAAAACTCTTCCATCTTTTTCTCGAACTGAACCTGCTCAAAATCAAGATGCCTTAAAACAGCCAAAAACATGGAATAATCCAGTTTGTGTTCAAAAGCATGCATCCTGAGATCACCCTTGAGCATAGAGGTATCCTGATTGATATATGAGATAACCAGGTTCGGAGCTATCATAAGTTCACCGGAAAGCTCATATCTGTCACTTGTGCCACCATCCAATATCGCTCTGATAAGACTTGATTTACCGCATCCGTTCTTGCCTGACAGGAAGATCCTGTCACCCTGCTTTATCTCAAATGACAACCCTTCAAATGCCGGAACATCAGAGTCATTGTATTTGAAGGATAGATCCTTGCATTCGATAAGTCTGTCTTTGTAATGCTTCAGACCCGTAAGTCTCAGATCTCTGATCTGCTCAACATCCTTAAGAAGTCCTTCCTTCTGTTCGATGTTTTTTTCCATCCTCTTTTCAAAAGACTTAGCCCGTGCTTCCATCTTCTTTGTCTTGCTGCTTATGTATGTTCTCGCATTCTTGGTCCTGTCATGCTCCTTGATCGGATCATAACCGATCTTGGTACTCTCACTCTTATCAGCCCACGATGAAGCTCTGTCCATAGCAGACTTGAGCCTTCCTATCTCTCTTGCGTGTTTCTCATTCTCCGCTTTTGCAAAAGCATCAGCCTTTTCCTTGTTTTCCCACCATGAACTGAAGTTACCTGCCTGCACTTCTATAGAAGATCTGTTCAATACAAGTACATGATCGATACATGCATCCAGAAGGTCTCTGTCATGGGATACGAGAATAAAGCCTTTCTTTGATGCCAGATACTTCTTGATGGTTTCCCTTGCTTCTTTATCCAGATGGTTAGTCGGCTCGTCGATAAGAAGAAAATCATTCTCCCCTGAGAACAATACCGCCAGCATTACCTTGGTCCTCTCACCAAAACTCAATGTCCTTATCGGACGATACATAAGTTCCGGATCGACATCCATAAGATTAAGCTCGCATAAGATACGCCAGTTCTCAACGCCAGGCTTCCACTCTTCTGACAGCTCATCCGCAGTTTTTTCAATATCTGATAGAACGTACGGAAAATAGTCAAAACGCAAGTCTGTTTTGATCGTACCGCTATACTCATATTTTCCCAGGAGCAGATTAAGAAAAGTAGATTTACCCTTACCGTTACGTCCGATAAAACCCAGCTTCCAATCCGTATCTATCGAAAAAGATACGTTCTCGAAAATATTGTGATAACTGCTTTCATATGAGAAAGACAGATTCTGTACGCTTATTTGTGCCATATGGCCTCCTTGGTTAAAGGGCCTTACAAAAAAGCCTGTCTTTGCATACGCAAAAACAGACTCAATAAATCTAACCACATCGGCAAGACCATGAAACCATCCGTAATCCAATTTAAGCGTACACAAACCGACCCTTTTAAGGTCCTGATGTTATAAAACTTAAATCGAATTACTTCCTCATTGGTCCACCCTACACAATAAATGTGTTCTTTCTTCTTGAATTACTCTTGATACTATCATTACTTTCCAGCCGAATCAAGAATTAAAAAATGTGATAGTTTTGATATTGTAAAATGACAAAAACAAAGTATAAATGATACATTTTTGTCTAATCGTGAAGTTTTTGTGTCATTATATTGTCAGATATTCACATTCTCTGTTTACACGAATCAGTAATAATGCTATTTTTCTAACATTAAAAGGGTTCGGAAGGGGTTTAAATTTTTCGTAAAGGAGAATGTAAACCATGATCAATAAGAGATCAAGATTCGCAAAGATCAGCTCAACCATCTTAGCGATAACATTGGGTATTGCTCTAGTCCCCTTCCTTAATTCACTAGGAGAAGTAAGAGCTGACGATTCAGGCAAGATCATAATGGGCATTCCGGAAATGGCAAGACCAGTTCCACCTGGAGATGAAGCATCAGATCCTTGGTCCGGAAGTTACGTTTATTTCGGTACATACGACGGACAACCGATCAAATTCCGTGTATTGGATCCGGACTCAAACGCTTATGGAAGCAACACTATTCTTCTCGATTGCGACTCAATCCTATTTAACGACTATTTCGATACATGCGGGGCAAAATGTTACGGCATCTACCCTTTTGGTTATGATTACGAAGCAGCTATGGCATCTGGTGAATACGAACCGTGCAGAAAAACAGAAACACTCGAATGGGCTGATTGCACTTTGAACAAATATCTTAATGGAGATGATTTTCTATACAATGAAGATATATTCTCCAAAGCAGAACAGGAAGCAATTGCCCAAAGTTTTCAGGAAAGTCACAAGATCAGAAAACCTACGAAGTACAATGAAGATTTAACACAGGTTGCTAATTTTCAATATACCTACCCTCTGTCAGGAGAAAAGATCTTTCTGCTTGATGTTGACGATATGTTAAATCCAGATTATGGTTACGCAAGCGTTGTCGGCAGTCAAGAAAATAACTACTGGAATATTCTCTCAAGGCAGAAACTCTTATTTGGTAACGACACCAAACTCGAAAAAGGATCATGCGCAAAAAGATATTGGCTCAGAACACTTGCAGATATTGATCCGTCCACATTGGATATCCCTAATTGTGTAAATCCATATCGTATTGGTGCTGTTCACGAATATGGTTGGATGTACGCAAACGAAATCTCTCATACATTTGTCTTCGGAGTAAGCCCTGCTCTTAACATAGATAAATCCAAGATCTTATATACAACCTGTGTGTCAGGTAATATCGGAGAGGTTGGTGCAGTATACAAATTCACATTTGTTAATGACAGTCATAAATTTAGTGCAAAGGCAAATGCAGAAGGAAAGAACATAACTGTTGATTATTATTTTAGCGGAACATCCGAGAATAATAACACAGGTGTTTCAATACTCATAACTGATAAGGAATACAACGATAAAGATGCAACATTTCTTTATAGGAATGATTTAGTTCCTTCAAGTGATAATAGTTATTCCGGAACATTCGTATTACCTGACAATCTAGCAGGAAACTGGGGAGAAGATTATCACGTATATGCAATAGCTGAATACGATGGCAATTCTTCAGACACCGTCAGCACTCCGTACGAACTCAAGAAACCGGATAATTTTGTAATTGAAGAAAACCAATCTGAATCTACGTCAGAAGTCAACACAGAAACCGAAACGCCAACTACACCTTCTACAATTAACCCTGCTCCTGCTACAACAAGCACAGAAGAACCTGAATCTGAGGAAAAGGGATTCGATGCTTTTGTTGAACGTCTTTATGAAGTGGCATTGGGCCGTGCTTCCGAGAGCGAAGGCAAGGCTTTCTGGTGCGAACATGTAAAAAACGGTGATCTTACAGGCGCTGACTGCGCAAGAGAATTCCTCATAAGTAAGGAATTCAAGGACAGGAACTTAAGTGATGAGGATTTCCTCAAAGTCCTCTACTCCACTTTCTTCAATAGGAAAGCTGAAGATGATGTCGATGGTTTCAACTTCTGGCTCAACAGTCTAAAATCTGAAGGCAGAGACAACGTAGTGGAAGGTTTCATCAATTCAACAGAGTGGTGTAATGTTTGTGCTTCCTATGGAGTAAGATCAGGAGCCACAACAGCTAAAGCTACTATTGCTTCTAAAAATACGATTGAGTTTGTTGAAAGACTCTATACTACATGTCTTGGCAGAGACGCTGATAAAGAAGGTCTTGACTATTGGAGCCTTGGACTTACAAATCAAGAACTTACCGGAACTCAGGCTGTAAGAGAGTTTGTCTACAGCAAAGAATTCCAGGATCAAGATTTCAGTGACGAAGAATTTCTGAATAGGCTTTACAAAACATTCATGGGTCGTGAAGCTGATTCAGACGGAATGACCTACTGGGGCAATCTGTTAAGCAGCGGAACTTCAAGGAACGAGGTATTTGATTCTTTTGCCAGAAGCACTGAGTTTGCTGAAATTTGCAATTCATATGCTATTCACAGATAAGGCTTACTAAGAATCCAATAAGAGATTTAGGAAGAAAAACGGCCAGACCAAACCAGGCTGGCCGTAGGACTATTATTATCTAAAAAGTGAGATTTACCATGCATTTTAATAACTTTTCAAAAAAAGCAGTTAAAACTATTTCAACAATTTTAGCTGTAACACTCAGCACAGTTCTTGTCCCTGTTCTATTAGATCAAGGCGATGTCAGAGCTGCTTTTCAAAAAAACAAAGATAACACTTGCCTAGGTGTTTCCAAGATTGAAAAACCAATCGTTCCGGACAGTGTTGAGTCGAATTGGCAAGGCAGTTATGTATATTGGGGTTCTTATGATAATGCTCCAATCAGATTTCGAGTTTTAGATCCTGATTCGAACAAATTCGGCTCCAGCACACTTTTCCTGGACAGTGACATAACACTTTACAAGAGGAGCTATTTTGATACAGTTCCAAACGGAATTACTATTGTAGGACTAATAGAAAATGGTCAGTTTTATGTAGATCAAACTGTATTATCACCTGATGATTATATGGCCCTAAGTGATCAATATGTATGGGAAAACAGTGATATTAAGAACGGACTCAATGGTTCTGAATTCTACGATAAAGAAGGAGTTTTTACAGAAGCTGAAAAAAAGGCCATTGCTTCCAGTTATTCTGCTCCTGACAGTACAGTAGACCCACACTTAGAATATGAGATAGTAAACCATGTAGGTTTGAATGGCGAAAAGGTTTTTCTGCTTGATGCTGCTGATCTTTATAACACGGAATATGGCTATATTGGTGCAGATAAGCCATTGCACGAAGATTATAACCACGAAAAGAATTATCCATATTGGCTAAGAAACAGATATAATACGATATTTGGAGCATGTGATGTTTACCGAACCGGTTTTATCTATTTTGATCCTGTTTTCTGTGAGGTGATCGGTGTGGCACCGGCTCTGAATATCGATCAATCCAAGATTCTTTTCTCAACTTCGATCAACGGCTCTTTTGGATATAAAGATGCGGAATACAAACTGACTATTATTGATGATGAAATAGATTTTGGTCTTTCATCAACTCCAACCCTATCGGGAGAAACACTGTCTATCCCTTATAGCATTACAGGTTCTGACTCTGATAATGTTTCTCATATTTCGATGCTTATTACGGATAAAGAATACAGCGATAAAAACGCCGATATTCTGTATTACGACATGCTTGAATCAACAAGTAATACAGCAGAATTCACGCTTCCTGCAGGGTTAACAGGAACAATGGGAGTTGATTATTACCTATACATAATTGCTGAAGATGTAAATGACGAATATGAAACTGACTATGCAAGTCTTCCGGTTGAAATAACTTCTGTTACGTCTCCAGATAATGCAAACAATAATGTAAATCCTGCTCCGGCAAACTCAACTCCAACAACTCCATCAGTAATAAACCCGGCACCTGCTTCAACCGCAGAAGAACCGGAATCCGACGAAAAGGGCTTCGAGGCATTCGTTGAGCGTCTTTATGAAGTAGCATTGGGGCGTGCTTCTGAAAGCGAAGGTAAGACTTTCTGGTGCGAGCACGTTAAGAACGGTGACCTCACAGGCGCTGACTGTGCAAGAGAATTCCTCACAAGTAAGGAATTCAAGGACAGGAACTTAAGTGATGAGGATTTCCTCAAAGTCCTCTACTCCACTTTCTTCAACAGAAATGTCGAAGATGATGTCGACGGTTTCAACTTCTGGCTCAACAGTCTTAAGTCCGAAGGCAGAGACAACGTAGTAGACGGTTTCATCAATTCAACTGAATGGTGTAATGTTTGCGCTTCCTATGGAGTAAGATCAGGAGCACCTACAGCAAAAGCTACTGTTGCTTCCGAGAATGCAAAGACATTCGCAGAGAGGCTTTATACCAAGTGTCTTGGCCGTGAAGCTGAACAGGAAGGTCTTTCCTATTGGAGCTTAAGTCTTACAAATCAGGAAATAACAGGAACAAAGGCAGCTAAGGAATTCTTCTACAGCAAGGAATTCCTGGATGCCAACTACAGCAATGAAGAATATCTTAACAGATTGTATGCAACATTTATGGGCCGCGAACCTGACGCAAACGGATTCGCATATTGGCTGGGCATTTTGAATAACGGTACTTCAAGAGATGATGTCTTTGACTCCTTCTCTACAAGTCCTGAGTTCAAGGCTATCTGTTCTGAATACGCTATTCTCGCATAAGGTTATGAAGAAATAAGGAGAGGGTCGGTTTCATATACGAAACCGGCCCTCTTACTATTGTCAGAATCAATATACCTTCTTATCAATAACCTTATAGTCTTCCCATTTAAGATCGATCCTCTTGCCACCTGGAATCCTGAAGCCATTTATCTCGCCGTCTTTCCATTCCTTTGGTATTGCAGGAAGCTCTTCACCTTCCCTTCCCAATATCATTCGGATGATACCTGATACCAATCCGAAGTTACCATCTATCTGGAACGGAGGATGATTATCAAAGAGATTAGGCAAAAGCGACTTTTCCATAAGAAGCCTGATATGCTTATAGGCTTCGTCTCCCTTTCCCATAGAAGCATAAAGATTGATGATCCAAGCCCTGCTCCAGCCTGTATGACCGCTACCTGAAGAAAGACGTTTATCCAGTGTCTTGGATGCGGCACTAAAGAGTTCTTCACCCTTTATCGATGTACCCGGGAACAGTCCGAAAAGATGAGAGATATGCCTGTGGCCGGGATCAGTTTCCTTAAGGTCCTCATGCCATTCCATTATCCTTCCGTCAGTACCAACAGTTACAGGTTTGATAAGTGCAAGATTTTTTCTTATTTCTTCAATCTCAGGTGAACCTGTCTTAAGAATTTCTTCTGCAGATAGTACGGATTCAAAGAGTTCCTTTATGATCTGATCATCCATTGATGCGCCCTTGCAGACACAG
>CADCQX010000217.1 GCA_902803695.1 Oscillospiraceae bacterium | reverse complement strand
TCTCACCCTGAGAAAGATTACCGTTACCAAACTCGATCGCACCGGTATAAATGAGGATACAAAGAAAGAGATTCACGATAAGGAATGTCAGAGGATTAAGGATCGTAGTGATCTTCGCAGAAGCCTTCTGAAGCTTATTAAGCTTATCGGTATGAATCTTGAAGTTCTTTGTCTCATTATCTGTCTGAGTAAAACCTCTGATAACACGAACGCCGTTAAGACCGTCATCAGTCTCAGTAACAACATTATCAAGTTCTGAACGTACAGCCTTATAAGCAGGCAAAGACCTTCTGAAATTCAAAGCTATGATAACTGCCAAGATAGCAACAACAGCAACATAAAGAAGAGATATCTTCATGTCGATGGTAAAAGCCATGATAACAGCGCCCAATACAACAAATGGTGATCTTAGAAGAAGTCTAAGAGCTAGATTAATACCAACCTGGATCTGATTGATATCCGATGTAAGTGTTGTAAGAAGCCTTGATGTTCCGAGCTTATCGATATCCTTTGATCTGAAACTCAATACCTTCGAAAAAGTATCCTCACGCATATCAGAACAGATATTGATCGCTGAGTAAGCACTCATATACTGCGCCAGGAGCGTGCAGGAAAAACCAACAATTGCAAATACGATAAGAAGGATAACGGAATGCTTAACATATGAAGGATCATCATTTCCGATACCCTTATCGATGATATTCTTGATTATCAGAGGAACCAATAATTCAAATACAACTTCAAACACCTTAAACAACGGACCGATAAGGCACTGAATCTTGTATTTTTTCATGTAATCAAGAATGAACTTCATTATCTGAGACCCTGCATCAAAGAATTACAACGGTCATATATCTCTTTCTTATCAAGAGTGAGATAATTACCGTCTTTATAAACGATCTTTCCGTTGATCATAGTCATCTTAACGATATCAGGAGAACCGCTGAAAACAATATTCTCGATGATATTATTAACAGGCTGCATCGAAGGATCTGACATATCTACCATCATGATATCCGCCTTCTGGCCTTCTTTAAGATAACAGATCTTATCCTGTCCCATATGATCCGGACAAACAGATGTCAGGCCTTTGAGAAGGATATATGGATCGATATTTGCTTCTCCTTCTCCCCTTACATTAGGAAGAACACATGCCAGGTAAAGATCTCTGAAAACATTAAGGCTGTTATTGCTTCCGGCTCCGTCAGTACCAACAGATACACTTATGCCTTCATCTATAAAACGCTTAACATCAGCGATTCCGGAAGAAAGCTTAAGGTTAGAGCAAGGATTAAATACAGCGAGCATATTTCTTTTCTTGAAGATCTCATAATCCTTATCATCAAAATGAACGCAGTGATATCCACCACCGCCGTAATTGAACATTCCGAGTTCATCAAGTATCTGAGTTGGCGTCATTCCATATCTCTCGATACATCCTTCGACTTCTTTCCTTGTCTCGGAATTATGCATAAATACAGGAGCCTTGAGTTTATCAGCCAAAGTAGCTATCTTAATCAGATTCTCTTTGCAAGTGGTATATTCAGCATGACAACCAAGATGCATGCTGATAAGATCCGAATATTCATTATGAATGTGATACTGTTCTTCAAGATCATCTACTCCGCCATAATCATTAGCTCCGGAGATATAACAGAATCTGAATCCTGATTCATCGGAAGCACGGTTACTTGCATCTCTGAAAAAATACATATCGCATGCCAGAGAAATACCATTCTTCAGATACTCAAGGATTGCAAGCTTAGAAAACCAATATACATGTTCATCCTTAAGTTTGGCTTCCATTGGGAATATCTTGGTATTAAGCCATACATCAAGCGGAAGATTATCAGCCAGAGATCTGGAGAAAGTCATTGCGGAATGGGTGTGAGCATTCTTAAGCGTCGGCATTAAAAGATTGCCTTCACAGTCGATCTCCTCATCAAAGCCTTTTCCCTCTTTACTCTTTCCTACATATTCAATCTCAGAACCGTTTACCCAGATCTCACCATCGATAATATTTCGGTCTTCCATAGTGAGGATCTTTGAATTATAAAATCTATATCTCATACAAAACCTGCTTATATTATTAATATTTTACAGGAACGATTGTATCATTATGGTTTATTAATGTCGAATTACTTCATAATGACCAATTCATAATCACGGGTACCAATACCGATCTTCTCAGCATGCTCGAGTGTTTCTGCCCATGAAACGTTTGGATTACTATTATGAAACACATCACCGTGGTCGTGAAAATGTTCGCTTGCCATATTATCTCCAAGCTGACTGTTTCTTACAGGTTCAGCCTTTTGGCAAAGATCAACACATGCCATATCAAGAGCAACAGGATCAAAGGATGCAAGCATACCGATATCAGGAAGGATTGGAGCATCATTTTCGCCATGACAGTCACAGTTTGGAGAAACATCTGTTATAAGGCTTATATGAAAACAAGGCCTTCCGCTGACGACAGCAGCAGTATACTCAGCCATTCTTCTACCGAGCATTGACGCAGCATCCCAGTTATCATTCCTGATTGCGTCAAAAGCACATGCTCCTATACAACGTCCGCATCCTTTACACTTTTCAGGATCAATATATGCTTTATTATTCTCATAGGTAAAAGCATCTGAACCGCATTCTTTAGAGCATCTTCTGCAACCCTTACACTTTTCTGTTACTACATGTGGATGACCGCTGTTATGTTGATGCATCTTACCTGCACGGCTTCCGCATCCCATTCCGATATTTTTAATGGTTCCGCCAAATCCAGCCTGCTCATGTCCCTTAAAATGTGTAAGAGATATAACTATATCAGCATCCATAACAGCTCGGCCTATATAAGCTTCTTTACAGTATTCACCGTTAGGAACAGGAACAATAATATCATCCGTTCCTCTTAAGCCGTCTGCTATTATAATCTGGCATCCTGTTGTAATTGTATTGAAACCATTGATATTTGCACAATCCATGTGTTCCAGAGCATGCTTGCGGCTACCGGGATAAAGAGTATTGCAATCAGTAAGAAAAGGAAGGCCACCTAGATCTTTTACGATATCTGCTACTGCTTTAGCATAATTCGGGCGCAAATACGCAAGATTACCAAGTTCTCCGAAATGCATCTTTATAGCAACGAATTTGTTATTCATATCTATTGATTCGATTCCGGCTTTTTTTATCAATTTTTGAAGTTTAGCTGTAAGACTGACTCCCATAACTGTTCTGAAATCAGTAAAGTATACTTTTGATTTATCCATAATCTTCCACCCAAGTTCTCAGAACGGCTGATCCGCAAGTGTAAAATGATCATAATGTCTAATACATTTTTTATATCATATCCGTAATGAGTGTGCTTTCATTTATCTATCGATTATATCAAATAATAATGCAAATCAATTTCTTTGAAAATGATACTGAGGACTTTTTTAAACACTATATTAGATTTATTGGAAATTAATCAAATTTTAATCCAAATAAATGTAGTTTCTTAAGGAACTTATATGTAAAATAGTACAAGTGAATTCCAAGCTAAAGGTATATGTTGATGTTTAAGAAAAAGATTCCGTGGATGATATTATTCCTGATACTTATGGTCTTAAGTATTTGGATCATCATATCTAAGAGCGAAAGCTATTCTCTGGAATTATTAAAAGAAACTATCAAAAACGCTAATATCGGATGGCTTATAGTTGCCTGTTCAACAGTATTCTTAAATATATTTTTTGAAGGCAGAGCTCTTGATATATTGATCTCAGCACTGAACAGATCAGAAAAACACGAACCGATCAAAAGTCACGGCATCTTATATTCAGCTGCTGATATATACTTTTCAGCGATAACTCCTTCTGCATCCGGCGGCCAACCTGCCAGTGCGTATTTTATGAGTCGAGATGGTATTACAATGGCTCAATCAGCTGTTGTTCTGTTATCAAATATGCTGCTTTATACTATTTCCCTTGCTTTTATCGGAATCATAGGGTTTATAAGCAGTCCGCACACATTTATGGACTTTGATACCCCAGCCAAGGTACTCATTATAATCGGATCTCTTTTTATTGTATGTCTCTGCGTTGTTTTTGTGCTCATCTTGAAAAAAGAACACTGGGTAAAAAAGATCGTTGTTATACTCGTAAACGCAGGAGTAAAGCTGCACCTCATCCGTAATAAAGAAGCCAGGATGAGCAAGATCGAAAAATCTATCGAACAGTATAAGACAAGTGTCACACTCATAAACACAGAGAAAAGTTATATGATCAGAGCATTGATCATGAACATTCTCCAAAGGCTTTCTCTTATTGGAACAACCGTCTTCGTATATCTTGCTTTTGGAGGAAGCCTCAGTAGTATTAATGAGATAATCAACATCCAGGCAATGGTATTGATCGGAGTATACAGTATTCCTCTAGTTCCCGGCGGAATCGGTGTTGCTGACTATATCCTTATAAACGGACTTGATAAGATTCCTGATATTCCTAGTCCGGCTAATCTTGAACTTGTTAGCAGAGGTATATCTTTCTATTGCTGTATCGGTCTGTCGATCATCATTATTATCATAGGTTATTTCATTCAAAGAAAACACATCAAACGAAATAAATAATCTCATTAGTTTATGTTTTGAAAATATGATTACTATCTGATATCGTTTCAATACTGATTTCTATATTATTAAATCTATAAGTGATCTATTAAGATGAGGTGATGAAATGATAAAAGGTATCGGACATGTAGCATTTAATGTAAAAGATATGGATAAAACTATATCTTTTTACGAAAACACACTCGGTTTCAAAAAAGCTTTTGATATATCCAGACCGGAAAACGGAGAACCATGGATCGTATATATCTATGGTGGCGGAGGTCAGTTTATTGAACTCTTTTATGGCGGTATTAATGAAATACCTTACAAGGATGAGAATATTGGTTTTTTCCATATCTGCATAGCAGTAGATGACATACAAGAAGCCTGGAATAAGATCATTATGACCGGAGCGCCTCAAGATGATGCACCAAAGCAAGGAGCAGATCATAACTGGCAGTGTTGGACACATGATCCTGATGGCAACAAGATCGAGATCATGCAGCTAAGTGATGAAAGCCCACAAAAGCAGTTCATTAACAGTGTAGATTTTTAATATTCAGCTTTCCTCAATATTTTTTAT
The DNA here is from genome assembly GCA_902803695.1 of Oscillospiraceae bacterium. Lineage (GTDB taxonomy): Bacteria > Bacillota > Clostridia > Saccharofermentanales > Saccharofermentanaceae > Saccharofermentans. The sequence continues at coordinate 217 of CADCQX010000217.1, read as the reverse complement.
CGAAAAAGAGAGCCATGAAACCATGACTCTCTTTTCGTGTGAATTCACTATAGGTTATCCCCTATCAATCGCATAATCTTTACAGATCTGCGTAAACTCAGGTGACTTAACGAACTCATCGAATACCTGTTCTTTGGTCATTCCGTTCTTCATCGAATCAAGCCAGAAGTTCATTCCGTCATCATCCGGTTCACGTCCCATGAATGTTCTGTACATT
>CADCQX010000216.1 GCA_902803695.1 Oscillospiraceae bacterium | reverse complement strand
TGAGGATAAGTATGTACGTGCAGTACGTGGCGGTACAGGTTTCACAAAGTGCGCAGGTAACTACGGTTGTTCCTTGATCGCTCAGACGATCGCTCATGATTCAGGTTATGAGCAGGTTCTCTGGCTCGACGGTGTTGAGCAGAAGTACATCGAAGAAGTTGGCGCTATGAACATCATGTTCATCATCGACAACAAGCTCGTTACTCCTTCCCTCGCAGCAGGTTCCATCCTTCCTGGTATCACAAGAAGAAGCTGCATCGAGATTGCTAAGGATATGGGTCTTGAGGTTGAAGAGCGTAAGATCTCCATCGATGAGGTTATCGAGGCAGGTAAGTCCGGACGTATGCAGGAGTGCTTCGGTTGCGGTACTGCAGCAGTTGTATCACCTGTCGGCGAACTCAAGTATGAGGATACAGTCATCCACATCAACAACGGCGAGATCGGACCTATCACACAGAAGTTCTATGACACCATCACAGGTATCCAGAGCGGTAAGGTTGAAGATAAGTTCAACTGGATCACAAAGGTTTGATCATATAATCATTGAATTACTCAAAGATCCTCCCAAACGGGAGGATCTTTTTGTTACGTAAAAGATGTCGGGATTTGTTATATTAATAGAGTTGGTATATTATCTTTGAAAATAAAAAGGAGCATTTTCAGATGAAGGCATTGATCGCCATGAGTGGCGGAGTTGATTCAAGTGTAGCTGCATATCTTACGCAACAAGCGGGATATGAGTGTATAGGCTGCACCATGAAACTGCATGATGACCCGGGCGTTATCAAGGAAAACTCTCACACTTGCTGTACATTGGATGATGTAGAGGATGCAAGAAATGTGGCCTTCAAACTCGGAATGCAGTTTTATGTCTTTAATTTCAAAGAAGGTTTTAAGGAAAAGATAATAGATAAATTCATCTACGCTTATGAAAACGGCCTTACGCCTAATCCTTGTATCGACTGCAACAGGTTTATGAAATTCGATAAGCTCTTTGAGAGAGCAGAAATCCTGGGATGCGATCACATCGTTACCGGCCACTATGCAAGGATAGTCGAAAAAGACGGAAGATTTGCTCTTTTAAAAGCACCGGATGAGACCAATGATCAAAGCTATGTGCTTTATTCTCTGACTCAGAACCAACTATCTCACGTACTCTTCCCTGTCGGAGATCTGACAAAGGCCAAGACCCGTGAGATAGCTGAAGAAAACGGATTTATTAATTCACATAAGCCTGACAGCCAGGATATATGTTTTGTTCCGACAGGCAAATATGCCGACGTCATAAAAGAGTTTACCGGAAAAGAATATCCTGAGGGAGATTTTGTTTTTACGGACGGAACCGCACTCGGAAAACATAAAGGTATAATCTGGTACACGAGAGGCCAGCGCAAAGGCTTGGGACTTGCTTCTGAAGAGCCGCTTTATGTATTGCGCGTTGATCCTAAAACAAATAATGTGTATCTTGGCCGTGAAAAAGATCTCTATTCAAGTGAACTTGTTGCAGGTGATTTTAACTGGACCAGCGGTATCATCCCTGATAAGGAGATCCCTTGCAAAGCCAAGATAAGATACAGACAAAAAGAACAGCCATGCACTGCTAAGGTTCTCGAAAACGGCAACGTTAAGGTCATTTTCGATGAGCCGCAGAGAGCAATTACTCCGGGCCAGGCATGCGTCTTATATGACGGTGACGAAGTCCTGGGCGGTGGAACAATATTGATCGAAAACGAGGTATGACCAATGAAGACTATAACAAATGCTTTTATTTCCGGAGATGTGAACAGCGGACTGGCTGTTTTCGAATATGAGGATGCGATATACGAGTTTGAGCATGAGGGCCAGACCTGTCATCTAAGAGAAGAGATCGTTAAGGATGAATCTGACCGTAAGGTCATCAATTTTGTGTTCGAGCTCGAAAACCCTTCTAGGTTCAGATTAGATCTTTTTATTCCGGATGACTGCAAAAATGCACATATCGGTCTCAACGGCCGTGAGCTGATAAGCTTTTTCGATAAGGATTATGAGGTAAAAGATCCGGAGCCTCTTATCAAGGGCGGTTGCAATGATCCGCACAAGGTATCTACACTGCACCCGGGCGAGGTTCAGGCATTGAACTTCAAATGGGAAAACGGAGATGTTATCACTCTGGCTTATTATTTCTGAGCAACAGAAGATGAAGTCGCTGACTCTTCAGTAGTCTCGATCTTCTTAAGAGATTCTTCGTATTCGGCATGTGTCATTCCGAAATCGGAACCCTTCTTCAAGGTACCCATGATACAGTAGGAAACATTATTGATCCTGATCTCCAGGATGTCCTTGTCGTCGACATTTTGAACCTCATCAAGAACTTCGGAAGAATCCAGCAAAGTGCCTGCGATCTTACCGTCAAACTCCTGAAGATTGAGGTTTTTGGTCTCCTTGACCTTGTCGATCGAATCAAAGAAATAATCTCCTGAATCAAAGAATACTACAGGAACATCGTGCGAATCGAAAACACTGTAATCTGACTCGTTAAGAGATACTTCCCTGTATGTATCTTCGTATCCGTCACCGTTGAGGTCCATCTTGATATTGGATTCATTGTAGTAGAGATTGAATCCGTTCTTGCTGGAGAGCATGTCGTTATATGCTACGTCATAAGCCTGATAGAGCTTACGTCTCATCTTGTAATGATACTTGCCATCGGTCGACAGAGAATTGAGACCGGAGCTGGCATATACCTTATCACCCGCATAAATGCTGTCTATGCAGAACATAACCTCGATCTGCTTTTGCTCTTCGGAAGAGAGCTTATCGAAGTACTGGGATGCGCCTCTGAACTCATCACCGCCTGCACCAAACGCAACGATATCTATATCAAATCCGAGATCACCGTAATTCTTGATCTCTTTGGCGATAGTAACAAGACAACCTACACCTGAAGCATTGTCGGAAATACCGTCATAAGTGTATCCTTCAGGAACCTCATCGGCTGAAAACGCGGAATCGTAATGAGCGCCAATAACGACCTTCTTCTTGATCTCATTAACACCGCCCTTACCGTCAGGCTCAACAAATCCGCTTCCTTCGATATGGATGATGTAATTAGCGGAATTGCTGCCGTAGATACTGGTGAAATTCTGAGTCTCAACCTTGTATCCGAGGCTCTCAAATTCCTTCTTGATCATCTCACCGGCTTCGGATTCTGTTCCGGAGTAAGCCTTGCGGTACGGATATTTCTTCGCAAGCTGTCTGGCAAAGTCAGCACCGTACGAACCGAAATCCGCAGGTTTCTGCTCGGCCGCCTCAGACTTACTGCAGGCTACAAGATTAAGCCCCAATACAAGACATAATAAAATTGCCAATAATCTCTTCATTTCTTTCCTCATTCAATGATCCTCTTAAGGCGGTTTTGAAGAACTTTCATTGCCTCTTCGATATCATACTCGAAAACATTCCATTTTCCACCGTCAAGGTCTACCATCTTGATCTTTACTGCACCCTTATGCTCAAACTGATCATTGAGGGTCTTCACGATCATCTTTTCAGTACAACCTTCAAGCTTTACAGGAAGTCCCAAAGCCGCATATATCTTTTTCAAAGGTTCACGCTTGGACTCTTTAACTGATGCCAGCAAACTGAGTGCAAGTGCCTCCCCTTCGGAATAATTCATAAACCTGAAATAGTTTTCTATACTTAAGGCAAGCTCATCTCCGAGTGTCAGCAGAAGCGGATCTTTATCCTCTATTGCAACTCTTGCCTTATAAAGGTCGTTCACGAAAACCCTGAAATCCTTCTTCCCTTCGATTCCTGTCAAAAGATCAAGATCATAAAGAAGTGCAAGTCTTATAACGGATGCATATCCGTTAGATCTGACCTTAGGCGGAACAGTATTAAGGAATAACGGATCCAGTATCGAAACTGAAGGTGTTATCTCAACCGATATCTCATTCTTATGACCTGAAGAATTAAGATATGCTTTAGAAGATAAAACACTCTCTATCATGGAGTTAAGAGTCGTCGGTACAGCAAGGAGATTGATACCTCCGTTAAAGACAGCTGCGACAAATCCGCAGATATCTATAACACCGCCACCGCCGAATGCTATGAGCCAATCCTCTGATCTGAAATCAAAATCTACAAGTGCCTTGAAAAGCTGATCGGCAGAAACCAGTCCCTTATTCTTGGTCCTGGCGTCAACGGAAACCAAAACAGGCTTGATCCCGAGTTTTAAGAACTGCTCCTCAAAGCGGTTATAGTAATATCCGCTGACTTCCCTGTCCGAACAGATAATGATCTTCGGAGTATTATCACCTGATTTACGCACTATAAAAGGAGCAACGACTTCAAAAGCAATACCGTTGCCGCAGTAGTAATCTGCAGGTCTGTTGATTTCCAATTTATCCATACTTTTGAATTATACCACTAAAAATATTTTTTTATGGTAGAATACAGTTCGTATTTTATTATTAATAATATAGGTGATTCATATGAAGATCAGAACAAGATTTGCACCAAGTCCTACGGGATTCATGCACGTAGGCAATCTGAGAACAGCTCTTTATGAGTTCTTGACGGCAAAACACGAGGACGGTACTTTCGTACTCAGGATCGAGGATACCGACCAGGAACGTTATGTCGAAGGTGCAACACAAGTTATATATGATACATTGAAGCTCGCAGGCCTCACACATGATGAAGGTCCGGATATCGGCGGTGATTTCGGTCCTTATGTTCAAAGTGAGAGACTTGGATTATATAAGCCATATGCCGAGCAGCTCGTTAACGAGGGCAAAGCATACAGATGCTTCTGCTCCAAGGAGCGTCTCGAAGCACTCCGTGAACAGAGCGAGTCCGGTTATGACCGTCACTGCCGCGACCTCTCCGCTGAAGAGATCCAGAAGAATCTCGACGCAGGAACACCTTACGTTATAAGACAAAAGATGCCTCTTACTGGCGTTTCCACATATACAGATCTGGTATACGGCGAGATCTCGATCCCTAATGAGGACATGGACGATCAGGTACTCTTAAAGGCTGACGGCTTCCCTACTTACAACTTCGCTAATGTTATCGATGATCATCTCATGGGTATCACACACGTTGTAAGAGGCTCCGAGTATCTTTCATCAACTCCTAAGTACAACGCTCTTTATGAGGCTTTCGGATGGGAGATCCCGACATACATGCATCTTCCTTTGATCATGGGTAAGTCCGTTGATGAGGAAGGTAACGAAGTTATCTCCAAGCTTTCCAAGAGACACGGAAGCACAGGTTTTATGGATCTCGTAAACGACGGTTTCCTTCCTGAGGCGATCATCAACTACATCGCACTTTTGGGCTGGGCACCTTCCGATAACCAGGAGATCTTCACGATGGAAGAGCTTATCAAGAACTTCGATCCTAAGGGCATCTCCAAATCACCCAGTGTTTTCGATTACGATAAGCTTGAATGGGTAAATGCGGAGCATATCAAGAACATGAGCTTCGACGAGTTTATTTCTCACGCAAAGCCGTTCTTTGATCAGCTCGGAATCGATGAAGCTAATTATCCTATGCTCGAGGAGATCCTGAAGCCTAGGATCACAAGATTTACTCAGCTTCCTGAAAAGCTCGAGTTCCTTACAAAGTTCGAGGACTTTGACCTGAGCCTTTTCGAACATAAGAAGAGTAAATCAACGCTTGATTCATCCAAGGCGATCCTTACTGATATCGTTCCTAAGCTCCAGCAATGTGACTGGACAAGAGAAGCAATAAGCGAACTTCTTACAGGATATGCTACTGAGCATGAAATGAAGAATGCGCTTGTAATGTGGCCAGTAAGAATTGCTGCAGCAGGCGTTGCAGTTACCCCGGGCGGGTGCGCCGAGGTTCTTATCCTTCTCGGCAAAGAGGAGTCGCTCAGAAGGATCAATATCGGACTTGAAAGACTTATGAGGAGTTAAGTTATGGAAGAATATAAGCATTTTATTCATGAAATAATCGACGAAGAACTTAAGGAAGGCGGACGTTGTTACGGTCAGAAAATCCACACCCGTTTCCCTCCTGAACCGAACGGATATCTCCATATCGGTCACGCAAAGGCCCTCGAGATCGACTTCGGTACAGCCGAGAAATACGGCGGACTTTGTAACCTTCGTATGGATGACACAAATCCTACAAAGGAAGACGAGGAATACGTTGATGCTATCAAAGAAGATATCCACTGGCTTGGACATGACTGGGACGACAGATTCTTCTATGCATCCGACTACTTCGATAAGATGTATGAATACGCAGTAGAGCTCATCAAGAAGGGTCTTGCATATGTTTGCGAGCTTACACCTGAACAGATGAAGGATATGCGTGGTGATACGACAACGCCTGCACAGAGCCCGTTCCGTGATCGTCCAATCGAAGAGAGCCTGGACCTTTTCGAGAGAATGAAGAACGGTGAATTCGAGGACGGTAAGCTTACACTTCGTGCAAAGATCGATCTTGCTTCCGGTAACTTCAATATGAGAGACCCTGTTATCTATCGTATCAACAGGATCCCGCATCACCGTCAGGGCAATAAGTGGTGCATCTACCCGATGTATGACTTTGCTCATCCAATCGAAGATGCTCTTGAAGGTATAACCCACTCCCTCTGTTCTCTCGAGTTCGAGGCACACAGACCTCTTTATGATTGGGTGATCAATAATGTATCCGTTCCTTGTAAGCCTCGTCAGATCGAGTTCGCAAGACTTGGTATCACTCATACCGTATTAAGTAAGCGTAAGCTCAGAAACCTTGTTGAATCAGGTCTGGTATCAGGTTGGGACGATCCGCGTATGCCAACTCTCTGCGGACTTCGCCGCCGCGGATATACTCCTGAGTCGATCCGTGCTTTCCACGCTCGTAACGGCGTATCGAAGGTTAATGCGGTAGTAGACTTCGCATTCCTCGAGTATTGTCTCCGTGAAGACCTTAATACCAACGCTCAGCGTGTAATGGGTGTTGTACATCCTGTTAAGCTCATTATTGATAACTATCCCGAGGGAAAGAGCGAAGTATTCGAGGTTGAAAATAATCCTGAAAAACCTGAGACAGGAAAGCGTGAGATAACATTCTCCAGAGAACTCTGGATCGAAGCAGATGACTTTATGGAAGTTCCTGAGAAGAAATACTTCCGTATGTTCCCTGGAAACGAAGTACGTCTTAAGAGCGCTTACGTCGTTAAGTGTGTAGGCTGTGATAAGGACGCTGACGGCAATGTTATCGCTGTACATGCTACCTTTGATGAAGAATCAAGAGGCGGAAATACAGCTGACGGAAGAAGGATCAAGTCAACTATCCACTGGGTAGATGCTGCTACAGCTCTCGATGCAGAGATCCGTCTTTATGACCGTCTCTTCACTGTTGAGGCACCTGACCTTGCTGATTGCAACTATCTCGACTTCATTAATCCTGATTCCCTCGAGATCGTTAAGGGCGCTAAGGTAGAGGCTTCTTTGAAGAACGCTAAGCCGGAAGACAGGTTCCAGTTCTTAAGACTCGGATACTTCTGCGCAGACAACAAGGACTTCACTGCTGATAACCTCGTATTTAACAGAGCCGTATCCTTGAAAGACAGCTATAAGCCCGGCAACTGATAAAGTTATGAACCATATGTAAAGGCCGCTCATCTGAGCGGTCTTTTTTTCCTTAAATGGGTGAAGCCGCCCGAGGGAGCGGACGGCTTCTGCAAACAGAAAACAGTATTTCATCAATACGGAAGTATTCTTACATCAATATGAAAGAATAACGACTTCGGGTAAACACTTCATTTTTGAAAATAAATGGAAAAAAACAGCGATCAATAATGTCGTCAAAGCAAGACAAATATAACGAATAGATCGTTTCCCCATTTCTCATCACCCCAATATCTTTCATGAGATGATACTATCACTCTGTTCACAATTTTGCAACAATTTGTTAACAAAGTATTAATATTTTGTCTAGCCGATATGGATCTTGCCTTCAGGATAAACTTCACCGATCTTACGCGTATCGCGCATAGCAAGGCTCAAAGCGAGAGATATGGGACCTACTCTGCCAAGGAACATTGCAGGGATCAGCAAAGCTTTGCTCACGGTCAGGAGATTTGGCGTTCCAAGAGAAGAAACACCTACAGTAGCAAAAGCTGATGTAACTTCGAATACAACATCGATAAAATTGAAATTGCCGGCCATGATGGCTTTGTGCTCGGTAATGGAAAGAAGCAGCGACAAACTAATAACAACCGTTATTCCGATAAAGAAGATAGCCACTGCCCTTCTAACGATCGCAGCAGACAAGGTATGTCTGTGAGTTATCGTATCCTTATTACCTCTTATCTCACTTATTACCGAATAAACGATAATAGCAAATGTCGTGATTTTGATACCGCCACCGGTCGATCCAGATCCTGCACCTATGAACATCAACAAAATACCGACTGTCTTGGACGGATTTGTAAGTGCACCCAGGTCGATAGTGTTAAATCCGGCTGTTCTGAATGTTACCGACTGGAAAAAAGAAGCAAGTACTCTCTCAACAAAGTTCATATCGCCCATTGTTGACTTATTGGAAAACTCCAAAATGAACATGGCGATAAAACCGACAAGAACAAGACCCAAAGACCACTCAAGAACGATCTTGGAATGAACCTTAAGCCTGTTTTTCTTATGATTCTTTATCTTTCCGAAAAGGTCTACCCACACGGTAAAACCAAGTCCGCCGATAAGGATTAGGCCGCAGGTCGTAAGGACAACCAACGGAGAACCCATGTATCCGGTAAGAGAAGAGTACGGTCCGTATTCAGTATTTCCCATCAGATCAAAACCTGCATTACAGAAAGCAGAGATGCTCTGGAAGAAAGCTTTACCGATACCGTGAACCCATCCGTATATAGGAACATATACTAGACTTAATAATATACCGCCTATGAATTCACAACCGAAAGTAATACCGAAGATAAACTTCAGAAGTAGAGGAGCTTCCTTAAAACTGAAGCTTCCGGATGTTTCTAGTGCTACAAGGCGGGTGCGGAAATCCTGCTTTTTTCGAGTAAAAGAAAAGATAAATGACGTAATGGTAATAAGACCAAGTCCGCCGATCTGGATCAGGATGATGATAACCATCTTACCGAATATCGTAAACGTCGACGCAGTATCAGCCACGATGAGACCTGTAACACATACAGCCGAAACAGCCGTAAACAAAGCCTCAAAGTAGTTCAGATGGTGGCC
>CADCQX010000215.1 GCA_902803695.1 Oscillospiraceae bacterium | reverse complement strand
TTTACAACCTACGGTTGGATATACGTAAAAGGTGATTTACTTTTTCCATCCTATGGTTGGATTTTATGACCAAAAACATGGGAATTTAACCAACCATCTTCGAAAAGTTCCATTTTAGGAATAAAAATACAACCCTGGGTTGGATATCCTATATCGGAATTTCAAATATACAACCTAAGGGTTGCATAAACGCAGGTCTTTAAACAATGTAAAACCATACTTTAACTTTTCTTTAATCCCTTTTGACGAAATATTGTTTTTTGGCAGATAAGATACAACCATCAAACAAAAACAAACACCTCGGGAGGGTAAAGAAATGACAAACACAACAACATCAACAGCAAAGAAGAACACAATGAAAAAGGTATTTCCAATCTTCAAGGGACTCACATTCGCTTTCTTCGTATTGAGCGTTTTCTGGGCAATCTTCGGCGTATGCAGGGGCTTCGCTATCGTAGCAGCTTTCACACTCGGCCTTCTGTTCTTCATGAGCCTTGGAAAGAACAAAGAAACAACAAGCGACATCTTCACATCCTGCCTTATGATAGCTGACTGCTCATTTGTCGTATGCGTAATGTTCCTTGTTGGAAGAGTATTTATGGGAATGTAATCAGATAAAAAGATAATGGGAAAACTGATATGGATAATAAAAGAACAAATATAGGCCAGATCATCGGCGGAATCCTGGGTTCATCGTTTCAATACTTTATCATCACTTCGTATTTTAAGGATTGGTCAATATTCAGTGTATTGGCAATTGTGTTGGTAGCCGGGATCATCTGGTCGATAGCAGGAAGACTTATAGGAAGGTATTTGGACAGGAAGGAAACCAAGAAACTCTTAGCAGAAAAAGGAATTATGTGAATAACAGGAAAGGCGTTCGGAAGAACGTCTTTTTTATTGTCATCTTACGTTCATGTTTTTCATTTGTGTAATCAGAAAACTTATGCTAAACTGTCGAGCGGAAGATATGATGAAAAGAGAAAAGGCTACTTTCCTCTTTCCTTATTTTGCTGTCTTCCAAAAAATCAAAGGGCGGCCGCAAGGCCGGGGAGGAAACTATATGAAACTATTAAAGAACACGGTATCACTCTTGCTTTCTGCAGTTGTAGTGACATGCATGGGATCAGCAGTATTTGCAGATTCAGGCGTCAACATCAACCAGACTTTCAAGGATGCAAATTTCAGGACTTATCTTAAGCAGTACGATAAGAACGCTAACGGCAGTCTTGATGACAGTGAACTTAAGAACATCACAGCTATTTGCTGTACTTCGGAAAACAAGATCAAAGATGTCTCCGGTATTGAAAGACTTAAATACTGCACAGATTTCTCAGCTGTTGCTGGAGAAGTTGTGGATGTTGATCTCTCCAAGTGCACCAATATCAAAAATGTATCTATCTTTTGCTGCTCAAAGGTCAAATCTTTCAAAGCGGGAAGTGATCTTGAATACCTTGAAATTTCCCACAGTTCAATCGAGACTTTGGATCTTTCCTGTACTTTCTATCTTGAGACCATCGAATTGAGGTGTAATGATAACCTCACAGGAAAAGTAGATCTTACAAGAGCAATGTTCCTCAAGAGCGCAATGATCTCATCATGTCCGGTAACCAGTATCGAATTCTGTAAGGCATCCAGACTCTCAGTATTGGAGATCACTGCCACAAATGTCAGTAATCTTGACCTCAGAAAGATCACAGGTCTTGATTTCACGCTCTACTTTTTTATCAGTTCAAACAGCAACCTCCGTTCCATGTCTCTTCCTAGTGATATCTTTATTTTCCATGTATCTCACATGAAGAACGGTAAAACTTCCTACATCGATGACACAAGATTATTTATCTTGGAATAAGCTATACATCGACACGGGGCTGTCTCATTTGAGGCAGCCCTTTTTTTCGGCATAACAATTTAGAAAACAAAAGTAAACCTCCAAAGTTTGTTCGACTTTGGAGGTTCTTTTTACTTTTTTCGAAAATAATCGTCTTGCTCAGAGATCATCGCTCTATGGCATAACTCTTACATATTTCCGTGAATTCTTTTGACTTAACGAACTCATCGAAAACCTGCTCTTTTGTCATGCCGCCCTTCATCTCACCGAGCCAGTAATTCATTCCGTCTGTGTCAGGGTCGCGTCCCATAAACGTCTTATACATCTTGGTAATGAGCTGTTCGTTTGTAAGATTCATGTCTTCGATCTCCTTGGAGAAGAAGAATTCTCTTGCAGCCTTCGAACCTGAAAGTTCAAGGTTGGTCAATCCCAAACTCCAGAACTTAAGTCCGCCTTCTTCAGGATCTCTTCCGAGACACTCAGTATAAAGTCTTGTTGCAAACGCTGTTGCATTCTTGGAAGCAACAGTTGCTTTTGCTCTTGTTGCTCCTGACTTAACACCGAACGATGCACAGACGTTACACCACTCTTCAGAATTGATGAAACAATCAACTACGGAATCACGTCCCTGAGTCTTGAGGCAGTTCATCCAGAAATTGAAACCGTCTTTATCATCTTTTGCTTCTCTGTCGAAGAATGTCTTGTAGAGAACTTCAAGGAACTGCTCATCAGTAAGCTTTCTGTCGTTAAACTCTTTACTCAAGAGGAACTCATTAGCGCACTGAGCACCATTAAGGTCACCGTTACCTACATGCTCACACCAGAATGCTTTTCCTTCTGGTTCTGATGCACGTCCAAGAGCTACTGTATAAAGTCTCTCAACAAAGGCTTCAAATCCGCCTTCATCAGAAGGGGCAGAAGTTGGAACAGCAGTAGGTGCTGTAGTAGGGGTCTTGGTAGGTGCTGTAGTAGGCGATGTGGTAGGTGCTGCAGTAGGCGATGTGGTAGGTGCCTTGGTAGGATCTGCTGTCCACTTAGCGTAGAGAGTTATATATTCCGTTACAGCTGAATTGAAATTATAAGCTTGTGTGCAGGCTGAGTCTTTGTACCATCCACCGAATGTGTATCCTGTTTTTGTCGGGTCTGCAGGTTTAGTTGCAAATTCTCCGACCCACAGTTGCTGAGAAGCAACAGCAGTTCCGCCATTTGTTTCATATTTGACTGATACCCAACACTTATACGATATACCCTTTGTTTCCGCATAGGTCTGTGCATAACTACCTGCTGCACAATAGATCGTCACAGGACACTCATTAAAAGCAGCATAGCCTATCTCATTCACACTTTCAGGGATAA
>CADCQX010000214.1 GCA_902803695.1 Oscillospiraceae bacterium | reverse complement strand
GTCTTCTCGTCAACGTTTCCGATGAGGAAAGTCCTTGCTGCGTCACCGCAGAAACCGTCAAGCTCAGCTACCACATCACATGTAATGATATCTCCGTCCTTGAGGATTATATCATCTGTCGGGATTCCGTGAACGACCTCGTCATTAAGGGATGTACAGATCGCTGCCGGGAACGGCGGGTTGCCGTAACCTACGCATGGTGCGGAACCGCCTGCCTCTTTGATTATCCTCTGTGCGACATCATCCAGATACTTGGTTGATACGCCGGGCTTTGCTTCTTTCTCGAGTTCCTTCAAGATCTTCGCTACGAGCTTACCCGCAGCTCTCATCTTGTCTAATTCATAATCGGATAATATCTCAACCATGAAATCACCTCTTTTGAACTCAGATGAGTCCCTTTGCCTTGAGGCCGTCCTCGAGCTGCGTTCTGCAGATCTCAGGATCCTTATTGTTATCGCCCTCGATGATGATTCCCTTCTTGTCGTAGAAATCGATCAAAGGCTGTGTGTTTGCATAATAAGTCTTAAGTCTTGCCTCGACTGTCTCCGGCTTGTCGTCATCTCTCTGAACAACGTTGCCGCCGCAGGAATCGCATACACCCTCGACCTTTGTAGGTCTGAATGTTACGTTATAGCTCTCGCCGCACTTCTCGCATACTCTTCTTCCGGATACGCGGCCCTTGATGGTCTCGTCGTCAACAACGATGGAGAGAACTGCGTCGATCTTCTCGCCCTTCTTGCTGAGCATCTCGTCGAGAGCCTCTGCCTGAGCGATCGTTCTCGGGAAACCGTCAAGGATATAACCCTTGTTGCAGTCATCCTGGGAAAGTCTGTCCTCTACCATGGATACCGTAAGGCTGTCTGGTACGAGAAGTCCCTTGTCGATATAGCTCTTTGCTTCAACGCCCAAAGGTGTGCCGCCCTTGATGTTGGCTCTGAAGATATCTCCGGTGGAGATATGAGCGAGGTTGTACTTTTCTCTTAAATATGTAGCCGATGTTCCTTTTCCTGAACCCGGTGCACCAAGAATAATAAGCTTCATATAATAAACACTTCCGTTTCGTTAATTTTCAAACGTTTGTATTATAAACGCATTTTTAAATAATTGCACTCTTTTTCGCTATTTTATGTTTTTCGAAAACAAAAAAGACCGCCTTCATAAGAAAGCGGCCGTTTTTTGTATCTTTATGATGATCAATCGAGGAATCCTCTGTAGTTTCTTGTTACAAGCTGGCTCTCGATCTGAACTACGAGATCGTTAGCAACACCTGTAAGGATCAATACGGAAGTTCCTGCGAACCATACCATACCAAGGTCGAGCAAGCTCGAGATAAGTGTCGGAACCAAAACGATGAATGCGAGGAACAAAGCGTCCACCCAGTTCAAACGGTTTGCTGTTCCGAGGATGAAATCCTTGGTCGGACGACCAGGTCTGATACCAGGGATAAATCCACCATTCTTCTGAATGCTGTTCGCAATCTCCAATGGGTTGAACTGGATCAACGAATAGAAGAATGTGAAAAGTATGATACAGAAGAATTCTGCTACATAGTACCAAGGGCTTGTACCGAAGTCACGGCACCAGTGAGCAAATACGCTATCCGACTTCTGAAGGAACAACGTGAAGATGAAGTTCGGCAAAGAAAGGATAGACATTGCAAAGATAACCGGCATAACGCCTGACTGGTTAACCTTGATCGGGATGTATGAACTCTGTCCACCGTAGCTCTTACGTCCGATAGTCTTCTTGGAGTACTGGACGTTGATCCTTCTCTCAGCATTCTGAACATAAAGAACGAAAATGATGAGACCGATCGTTACTGCGGAGATTGCCAGGAAAGCAAGTACACCGGCTGTTACACCGAGGATGCTGCTGTTTGTCTTGGCAGAGAGCTTACCGCTCAATCCGGAACAGAACTCATAAGCCTGCTTAGCCATCGCCGGGGTTCTGGTAACGATACCTGCGAAGATGATAAGGGAAACACCGTTTCCGATACCGAACTCGTTGATACGCTCACCGAGCCAGACGATGAAACATGTACCCGCCGTGAATGCGAGAACGATAAGTGCTGCATTCAATGGCTTTGGAAGTACATTAACCATTGCTGTTCTTGTAGACCACATGATTCCGCAAGACTGCAGGAATGCAAGGCCAATCGCAGAATATCTTGTGATCTTCTGCATCTTCTTTCTACCTGCTTCACCATCTTTTGAGAGCTGCTCCAACTGAGGGAATACAACTGTCAAAAGCTGAATGATGATGGATGCGTTGATGTATGGAGTAATACCGAGGGCAAAGATTGTTGCCGAGTAGAATCCACCACCTGAGATGATATCCATCAATCCACCGAGCTGACCCCAGTTCTTAACGAGGTTTGTGAATGCAGCTCTGTCGATACCTGGAGCAGGAATAAGACCACCGATCTGATAGAGGCCCAAGATCAAGATAGTGATAAGGATCTTCTTACGAAGCTCCGGCAAACTGAATGCCTTGATCAAGGAATCAAACATACCTTTCATGATCAAACCTCCTCAGCCGTTCCACCAGCCTTTTCGATCTTCTCTTTAGCAGAAGCTGTGAACTTAACTGCCTTAACAGTCAACTTCTTTGTGAGCTCACCGTTACCGAGAATCTTGATGCCGTCGTTTACCTTAGGAAGAGAGATGATACCTGCATCTGCGAGGATCTCTGCAGAAACCTCTGCACCGTTATCAAACTTCTCAAGATCGCTGACATTAACCTCGATATACTGAGGAGCGAAGCGCTTGTTGTTGAATCCTCTCTTAGGCAAACGTCTGTAAAGAGGCATTTGTCCACCCTCAAAACCCGGGCGAACTCCACCGCCGGAACGAGCTTTCTGTCCCTTGTGTCCGCGTCCTGCTGTCTTTCCGTTACCGGATCCTGCACCGCGGCCCTTGCGGTATGCAGCGGCGTTGCCGCTGGAAGTCATTTCATTGAGCTTCATTTCTATATACCTCCATTAAACTTCTTCACAAGTTACAAGATGAGCAACCTTGTGAACCATTCCTCTGATAGCGGAATCGTCGTTCTTTTCAACAGACTGACCGATCTTCTTGAGACCCAAAGCTGCTACAGTTGCTGCCTGAACTTTTGTGCACTTGTTGGTACTCTTTACCAAAGTTACTTTTAATTTTCCCATGATAAGAGCCCTCCTTAACGAATTTCTTCAATGGACTTACCACGAATACGAGCAACCTTTTCGATTGACTTGAGTCCCTTAAGACCCTCGAGTGTGGCATTAACCATGTTGTTCGGATTGTTTGTACCGAGAGACTTGGTACGGATATCTGTGATACCTGCGAGCTCGCATACTGAACGAACAGGACCACCAGCGATAACACCGGTACCGCCTGCAGCAGGCTTCATAACGATCTTACCTGCGCCGTAAAGTCCGAGTGTCTCGTGAGGGATAGTACCGTTAACTACCGGAACCTCGAT
>CADCQX010000213.1 GCA_902803695.1 Oscillospiraceae bacterium | reverse complement strand
CCTTTGTAATAAAGATTTACCGTTATCATATCCCATCATCCTGCTGATTTTCCTATCTAAGGGTTACCCCTTCGTAAATCATTATATCATGCGTGTGAATAACGCCTGATTCTTATCCTCAAATACAATTACATCTCGTTAGCAATGAATTGCAGATTTTAGGCTTGGCGTGATGAAAAGGGAATACTATACGTAGGAATTCGGGAATTCCTTTTGGACGAAACATCATTGGAACTATAGATCGTGAAACACCTTGATAATCCCTGCAAAACCGTGCTTTTCATACTTGGAAATGTCATGTGGATGTCAATCGGGATGCCAATTTACAGGAAAAGTGAGAAGAAGCCAAAAAAGCAGATTTGCGGCCCGAATATCTTTATTCAGGGCGCTTTTGTTTCAAGTCCTGTTGCTTTAATCCAGCCATTCTACACTTTCTACCAATATAACCTCGCAGCCGGTGTCATCCCGGCTGGTGGAACTGCACCAAGAAAAATGTTTCATGGAATTATCCCCTTCTATATTAACCAGATAGCCCTTTATTCGTATATGATCACCGACTTTGATCTTTTTGACTGATTCTCTAATCGATGAATCTAATACGATCAGGTGATTATTCGAAATCTGCTTCAAAGCATCTTCAACACTTCCTACAAAAACTTGATTTTCCCCCCAGCTATTCTCATCATCTTTAAACTCTAAGGCTCTGTGTTTAGCAACCCAGTGAATTCCCAGCTGTGTATTATATTTTGCGACATTTCCCCACGCGAGACCTACATCTTTAGGTGAAAGTTCGTCATCCAGAGAAGATCCGTTATAATTTTTCGTAGTGATAACCAGTCCTTCGATGTCATAGGCATATAGATAATCCAGGGTTAATTCGTAACCCTTTCGTTTGATATGTTTCTCACCTGTTGTTACCGTTTGAATCGGAGCCCGGATCCCCGGGATGGAGCGTTGTTTTCCCTGTTGGAAATTGCGAAACACAAAAACAAACAGAATCAGTATCACTAAAACTAGCCCAAACAGAACAAGTAGTCTTTTCCACTGTTTTTCTTCGTACATAAATCCCGGTATCCTTTTTTTTCACTATTCTATACGAAGTAAAATATATTTAGTAGTGTCAATAATACTAATTACTAATGCTTTTGTTAGCTCGAAAGAGATTCCCGATAGCTTTATTATTTTTTCGCTATAAAACTATTAACGGATGTCTAACCGTTTCTTTTGTAATAAAATAAAAGACAGATGATTTAATGCAATAAAGGATTCTCCTTATTAATTGGGTGAATCACTATGATAGGGGATAGGACAGAAGATTTATGAAAAGAAGAATTATGGCTATAATATTGACCGTTATGTTGATGCTTGGATGCGCATCGTGTTCGCTTTTTAATCTCACTAATACCAAACCGTCGTTCAGGACTTACAAGGAGATTGAAGAGTTCTATTCGGACAGGGACGAGATAGAACCTGCCGTAAGCGGTGATCACAGAGTTTTCCAAAAGACAGTCGGAGGCTTGTTGCACGCGCTTGATAAGAAGGATAAGAAGACTTTCAAGAATCTTTGCTGCAAGTATCTTCTGGATATGGAAGATACGGATGATCTGATTGATGATCTGTTCGATGGTTTTCGAGGAAAGATAAAAGATACATCACCGATGGACGGAGATTTCCAGGCAAGGGAGACTGCGCTTTTCTCAAAAGATGAGCCATCGGCGTACTATAGCGATTGCTTCTATATCTATACGAGCGAACAGACTTATGAGCTTAGGATCGGAATGTATTCCGTTCATGAAAATGTGGATGACGGCGAGGACTTCATCGGCATTACAAATATCCAGCTGCTGACTTTGGACCGCGCATATGGACTTAAAAGGCTCGCTGACACACTTGATGATAACCTTTACCTCGATCATTATACTTTCGCGGACGGTAATGAGATGGATGTCATGAAAGACCGCGACTGTTTTATAGCAACATCGTTTGGCGACAGCAAAGGGTTCATAGTTGCAGGCTTTGAGAGTAATCATATCCGTAAAATCTATAAGCTGATGGATGATCCGGACACGATTAGCCTCAGTAAATTCCGGAAGATCGACTTTGAGGATGCAGATGAAGTTGAAGAGTTCATTGAATCGAATCAACCGTATGCAATCAACGATGAGACCGGTCTCACTTATTACATCTATAACCTTAAGGGTGATGACGGAAAAATATATTTTTATACGAACGACAAAGGGGCGATGAGTTACTGCAGGGTCATGGATGACGGTCTTATCATGTCCAAAGATTCAGAAGTCATCTACGATATATCTACTAAATAAATCTTCCGATATATATGTTGCCCTTTGTATTGGAAGAGTATGGTATTAGATTATAAGATCAACAGTTATGTTTCATAAGACAACATGTATGTTGACAACGGTATTAATATATCTTATCATCAAAAGTGAGAAAAATCTCACCTAAAGGAGACTACATGATGGATATAATGAATCCGACTGCCGTAATCGGAACAAACGCATGGGGAAGTAAACTCTACAGTATTGGTGTGAGAGGAAACTATCTCCCTGACGAAGTGATAATTGAAGCTATTCGTGAATCACGCAAGCAGGATATACCTCTTTTTGATCTTGCAAGAGACTATGGACTTGGTAAGGCGCAGAAGATGATCGGCAAGTTTGGCATAGAAGATATCTTTCTTTCGGCTAAATACACTCCGTTTACCCACTACAAAAAAGGCTGTGTCCGCAAGTCCCTTATGAAGGATCTTGATGATTTTAAATGCGAAAAAGTCGGAGTATACTGGTTGCACCTGCCAACTGACATAAAAGAACATTTGGAAGAGATCATAGAGCTTTACAATGAAGGCTTGATCAGCCACATCGGAGTATCGAATTTTACGCTTGAAGAATGTAAGCGCTCTAAAGAGATACTTGATGAGCACGGCATACATCTCTACGGCGTTCAGAATCACTACAGCATAATCTGCCGTGAATGGGAGATGAACGGACTTCTTAAATGGTGCAAGGACAACGGGATACTGTTCTGGGGATGGGCTGTGCTCGAGGAGGGGCTGCTTGTCGACCCACGCATAAGAAAGCGCTCCCCGATGAAGTTTACTTACAATCGTAAGGTAAAAAAACTTGCGTCTCTTTATGAAGTAATGATAGAGATAGCGGAATTAAGAGGGATAAAGGTTCCACAGGTTGCCATAGCTTTCTGTGCAAGCAAGGGAGTGGTACCCATGACAGGATGCAGAAAACCATCGCAGGTCAGGGAGCTTGCCGAAGCTGCACGCATTACACTCACTGATGAAGAGATAATAAGACTCGAGAGTGCAGCAGACACTGCAAATGTTAAAATAATGGGTGCGGATCTGTTCCGACCATTTGTGCTTAAGGAGAGAAAGAAACATAATGGGGATCAAGCAAAGGCGTACTGACAGCGACGTAATACAGCCCAGGGCGATTGCCACGAGACAGAAGATACTGGATTCAGCTCTCAAGTTATATGCCTCGCAAGGGTACCATAGCACTACTGTAGATCAGATAGCCAAAAATGTCGGTCTTTCAGTCGGTGTTGCATATAGATATTTCAAGAATAAAAAGGAAATTCTTCTTGCGGCTCTGGAATATGCATTCTCAAATATAGAGAATCTTTCGGGAACTGACTCGAGAGATGTATTCAATGGTAATCTTTCGCAGTCTCTTTCTGCCTTTGAGAAGATACATACAGATTTCCATGATCTGCACGAAGAACTTGAGGGACTAAGACATACTGACGAGGATGTGCGCACACTCTACGACAATGTTACGCAAACCGCAATAAAAAGGATGCACGAGACCTTGCCTGATGAATTAAGAAACCGGCCGGGGAGCCTTGTTGATCTATATATCGCAGTAGGCATTATGGAAAACTATTGTCATCTTTGTATGAATAGATCGTTAGGTGAAAAAGAGATCAAACTAATGCGGGATAAAACATTAAAGCTCGTTCAGGAACTTCTTGTATGATTTTTTATGTGAAATGAGTTCGAAAGAAGAAAAGTTCAATAGTTTTTCTGTGCCGCTCGGCTTATTGGATTATGTTAATCCGATCTGCTATTGCGTTACGATGCTGACTATCATTATGAATACCAAAGATATGGGACAGCCGTACAGGATCATCTTCCTGATCGGAGCTGTCATCTCGATCTTCTTCGGATTCATAATACCGACAGGCAAGGTGATCGTCGGTTTAGGACTCATCAAATTCAGGATGCCGGTCAGTCTGGTCTTTTGTGTGAATACCGGAATACTGATATCCGGAACGATGATGATCCGATATGTGACAAATATGAGCATATGGATACTTTGCCTTATCATCGCGGTCATCATAACACTATTGGTATTGATATATCTGAAGAGCAAAAAGATCAATACGATTGCCGTTTTGACCGGAGCATTCGGATACATTCTTCTTTATACATCCCTGATAACTCTGTCTATTCGAAAAGGCATTATAATTCCGATCATCATGTACGCTTTTGCCATCCTTCTGTTCGTCATGCTGTGCGGAATCGGAATAAAGGCTGATCTTAAAAATCCGAAGGTACACTGGGTCATTGAGATATCGAATGTCGTATGCCAGATGCTTGTTGCAATAGCGACTGTTGTGCTGTTTTCCGGCAAACTGTAACTCCCTTAACACTTTCTATTATCACTATTGACAGTTTATATTCAAGGGTATAATATAAACATGTTTATATAATTGCGTTTATGGAAAGTGATTCTTATGGCACGTAAAACCACAATATCAAAGGAAGTTATCCTTGATGCAGCATTAAAGATGCTCATCAGAGACGGATATGCATCAGTCAATGTGAAGACGCTTGCAGCAGAGATCGGGTGTTCGACACAGCCTATTGTCTGGCATTTCGAAAACATGGCGGGCTTGAGACTGGCCCTCTCCGAATATGCAATGGCTTATGCAGCAAAGAAAGCTGCTTCAAGTTATGAGAATAAGCTGGACAGTTTTGAATTCTTAGGCAAAGCCTACGTGAAGATGGCTCTCAAGGAACCTAATCTGTTTAAATTTCTCTATTTGGGCGAGAATCCTCTGGGTAAACCATATAACCTTAAGGACGTTGGTAAGGGGAAACATAAAGAGATGATCGCCATTATTGCTGAACAGACCGGGCTTAATGAAGATCAGGTGATCCGTTTTGTAAGAGATACGATCATATATTCTCATGGTATAGCAACAATGCTTGCGACAGGTGTTCTTAAGGGAACTGAAAAAGAGATGATGGCGTTGATCAACAAAGCTGCTAACGCATTCATTCTCAATGAAGGCGTCGATCCTGAGAAGATATAAGGAAAGGAGAACCAATATGATCACAACTATCAGTTCGATAACAGGAGCGATACTTCTTCTGGCAGTTGCGGTAATGGAGATCCTTTTGATATTCGGTCTTCCGTTAGGAGAGTTTACCATGGGCGGAAGATATAAAGTGTTGCCTCCGTTATTCAGGATATTTGCTGCTTCATCTTTTATCATCCAGCTTTTTGGAGCAGCCATGATACTTCAATGCGGCGGTTTAATGGGGATGTGGTTTTCGAGCAAAGTGATAAGGATCATCTGCTTTGTTTTCGCAGGATTCTTTGCCGTAAATACTGTCATGAATCTCATATCGCCAAGCAAAAAAGAAAAGTGTGTAATGACACCTCTTGCGGCCATTGAGGCATGCTGCTTCGCAGTTACAGCGTTTCTGATGTAAAGCAAAGTGAGGAACAATATGAGTGTTTTCGATGATGTGAATAATTGGGAGAAAACAGACGGCGCGAACCTCTTTTCTTCGATCCTTAATGTGAATGATCCGGTTATTCTTGATTACGGATGCGGTTCAGGTAATTATTCTTTTGCAGCGGCACAAGCTTTTGGACAGAAATGCAAAGTGTATGCCGTGGATATCAACAAGCAGTGCCTGGATTATGTAAGCGAAAAATCTAAGGATGAGAAGATCGACTGCATTATTCCGGTTGAGGGAAGAGAAGATTACCGTCATGAATTTGAGGATGGCTTTTTCGATCTGATCATATATGCAGATATGTTTCATGGAGAAGAGAAAACATATAACGGACTTCACCGTTTTGTGATGATTGAGGAAGCGAAGAGAACGCTTAAGGAAGGCGGCATTCTCGCGGTCCTGCCATTTCATCTGTCGAATTTCCGCGATAAGAATAAAAAGAAGTGTAAGTACACATATAAAAAGCTGATAGATGAGATAAGTGAATGTGGATTTAAGCACATCGAAAAAGATCTGGAGGGTATCCATTTCGAGAAAGTATACAGCCCGTACTATCAGCAAAAGGGCGGGGTCACATTTGATAGTCTTGAACGCGGAAAGATACTGGTGTTTGAGAAATAAATAGTGTGAAAAGTAATTAGTTTGTTTAAGTAAGGGGAAGGAAGAATATGAGAAAAGAATTATTGGCATTATTCAGCGGATTTCCGGATCATCACTTTTCTGAGGAGATTGCAGAGCGGCTTCGCAATGAACTTACGGAGCGTAAGAGCATTGTGTTTATCACAGCGTGTCCGCTTGATTATGAAAAAAATGATGATGACTGCGACGGCATGTACGAGATGTTTGCAGAGCAGGGATTGCCGTTTGAGAAACATTGCGTAATCGATAAGCGCACTGATCCGGATACAGCAAAAGAGCTGGTAGAAAATGCAGACTGCATTTTTCTTATGGGTGGAGGAGTCTGTGAGGAACAACTTGATCTGATCCGTGAGAAGAACTGTTATGATGCTCTGATTGATTGCCATGCAGCGATCTTCGGCGTGAGCGCGGGATCGATGAATATGGCCCGTAAGAATGTGGATTTCCATGAATCAATGGAAGCCATCGAAGGACTCGGATTTACGAATATCACGGTAAGCTGCCACCATGATCCTGAGGATACATGGCGTTATGAGCAGACTCTTAGAATGTCCGAGGATCGCACTGTGTACGCAATGGAGGATCTGAGTGCGTTCTTCATTAAAGAGGGACACATTGATGTAGTCGGCACTATTTATAGGGTGAAAGACAGAGAACTTAAGGTGCTCACTGAAGAAGACATCAAAGAACTGGAGCAGGATGCGATTTGATAGATCTATGATCTGCAGAAAGCAAAGAAACCTGCTAACAAAAATCAATAGCTTGTTGGCAGGTTTTATAATTTTATGGTAATTCAATAACCCATCTTCCGTCGACAACTGTCGGGTTTTGGAAGTAGCCATAGAGTACTGATGAATCTCCTGGAAACTTAGAGCAGGCCCAAATGACATACTGATAGATGACAATACTGTCAATGTAGGTCGATATTTTTTCAAGAATAAATTTGACACAGGTAACCGATCTATGTTATATTCTAACCGACAGATTGTCGGTTGTGTTATAAAGAAGTTGAAATAGTACGAGGTCTTCAGATAATGAGAATCGTAAAAACAGCAGAAGAAAGGAAAGAAGAGATCCTCGATGTAGCGGAGCAATTGTTCGCCGAGAAGGGTTTTGATAATGCCAGCACCAATGACATTATTAAAAAGATCGGCATTGCAAGAGGTACGCTATATCATCATTTCAACTCAAAAGAAGAGATCCTTGATGCGATCGTTGAGAGGATGATCACCAGAAGTATTGCCGAGGCAAGGTTGATAGTAAAGAACAAAGATATTCCGTTGCCTGACAGGATATCCGGTGCTTTTCTCTCACTTAATATCGAATCAGGTGCCGGAGCGGAAGTTCTGGAACAGATACACAAACCTCAGAATGCACTTCTTCATCAGAAGACCCAGGCAAGACTTCTTGGAGAGGTCGTACCGCTGATAGCAGAACTGATCGAAGAAGGAAACAAGAGTAAGGTGTTTCATTCGAAGTATCCATTGGAAGCTGCCGAGATGATCATAGTTTATTCAAATACAGCTTTTGATGAACTGGAGGAGCTCTCACCTGATAAGATGCAGGAGAAGATATCGGCATTCATCTATCATATCGAGAAGATACTCGGTGCAAAGGAAAAGAGTTTGGAAGGCGCGATAATGAAAATTTTCGCGAAGGGAAACATATAGGAGATTTTTTGGGGGAGTCCTCCCCCAAAAAATTTTAATCATTAACCGACAGATTGTCGGTAAGAAATAAGGGATAGATACATAGAAGAAAGAAAGGACATGACCATGGAGAAAAGATCAAACTACAGAAAATTCCTGCTCCTTTGGGGAGGTGAATTCGTTTCATCGATCGGCGGCGGACTGACGAGTTTCGGTCTGAGCGTTTATGTCTTTCAGAAAACAGGCAGTGCTGCAAGTACTGCACTTGTAGCACTACTTGCATTTCTTCCGGTACTCCTGCTGAGCCCGCTTGCAGGAGTACTGGCTGATAGATACGACAGATGTCTTATGATGATGCTTGGCGATGGTCTGTCAGGATTGGGAATCGTATACATCCTTATCTGTATGTTAACGGGTGAAGCCCAGTTATATCAGATATGCATAGGCGTATTTGTAAGTGCTGTATTCTCGTCGCTATTGGAACCGTCATATAGAGCAACGGTTACCGACATGCTCTCCAAAGATGAATATTCCAAGGCCAGCGGCATGATAAGCTTAGCCGGCAGTGCGAGATATCTTATCTCACCTATAATTGCAGGAATCCTTATCGGAGTTGGCGGAGTAAAGATCCTTCTTATCATCGATATCTGCACATTCATCCTTACGGTTATCTGTACCGCAGTTGTAAAAAACAGCAGACTCACAAAACGAACCGTGAAGAAAGAATCTTTCGCAGAGAGTTTTAAGGAAGGCTGGAAAGCGATAACAGAGAAAAAAGGCATAATGATCCTCATCGTCATCTCATCTGTCATCACATGTTTTATGGGAGCGATACAGATCCTTGTAGATCCGCTGATTCTTGATTTTGAGAGCAGCAAAGTCCTCGGTATCGCGGAAACGTTATGTGCCAGCGGCATGCTCGTATCGAGCGTCATCATCGGAATCGTAGGAATAAAAAAGAACTTTACCAGAGTACTAAGTATCTCGCTTGCAGTATGCGGACTTGCCATGGTCGGTTTCGGTTTTAAGGAAAACATAATAATGATCTGCGGATTCGGATTCCTCTTCTTCTTTATGCTTCCTTTCGCAAACAATTGCCTCGACTACATGACGAGAACAAATATCGAACCTGAAAAACAGGGCAGAGCTTGGGGACTTATAAGTTTCCTGTCTCAGATCGGATACATTGTCGCATACGGTTTGGCAGGTGTTTTAGCTGATAAGATCGCGAAAGCAAGAAATATCGGAGTAGGACGCGGAGCAGGGATCGTCATCATGGTTTCAGGTCTGCTTCTTACAATAATGGCAATTTCGATCCTAAAGTTTAGATCGATCAGAGAATTGGAAAGAGGAATAGTAAATGATACGAAAACTGATAATCAATGACATTAAGTCGAACAAACTTGTAACGATATCGACTGCCGTTTTTATGGCGGTCACGGCAATGATGCTCGGGCTGTCGGTATTCCTGTTTGCGACACTTGTCTCATCGATAGATTCCCTGATGACCAAAGCCGAGACACCTCATTTCCTCCAGATGCACACTGGTGATATTTCTGAGGAAGAGATCAGCGCTTTCGCAGCAGAGCGACCTGAGGTCGATGAGATGCAGATCTGCACTTTCCTCAATCTCGAGAACGGTCAGATAAAGATCGGCGATACAAGTTTCGATAACAACATGCAGGATAACGGTCTCTTCTGTCAGAGTGATAAATTCGATTATCTTCTTGATTCCGAAGACAATATAATCAGCGTTTCTCCGGGTGACGTTTACGTTCCTGTCGCATACAAAAATGAATACGACATCTCCGTCGGAGATAAGATGTATATCGGTTCGGAAGAACTGAACGTTGCCGGATTTATGCGTGATTCGCAGATGAATTCCATGATGGCATCTTCAAAGAGATTTCTCGTAAATGAATCCGATTATGAGAGACTTAAGCCCCTCGGAAGTGAAGAATACCTAATAGAATTCAGATTCAATGATGCAGGCGATACAGGTGCATTTTCAACAGCATATGAAGATGCAGGTCTTCCTGCTAACGGACCTACAATAACATATCCTCTGATCAGACTGATGAACGCTCTTTCAGACGGAATAATGATCATCGTCATCCTGCTTGTTGCATTCGTGGTCCTGTACATATCGATCATGTGCATAAGATATATCATCCTTACACAGCTCGAAAAAGACCGCCGCGAGACCGGCATGATGAAAGCCATCGGTATAGCAGGAAAAGATATCCGAAAACTATATATGTCAAAGTATCTCCTGCTTTCCCTGACTGGCTGCATAGTAGGATCGGTTCTTGCTTGTATCCTTGCCGTTCCTCTCGGTAAAAACATGAGAGATCTTTATGGAGAAGCTGATAATATCGTTCTCGTATATTCACTCATGATAATCGGAGCAGCACTTGCGGAAGCCGTAATACTGTTTTCGGTCAGACGCTTATTCCGTAAGACAGAGAAGATCTCCGCCGTTACTGCCTTGTGCGGACGTGGCGAAAAGTGCCGCAGGAAAAATCTTTGGATCCCTGTTTCCGTCATCCTTACGGCTTCGATATTTATGATGGTAGTTCCTGACAGCATGAAGAAGACCTTGTCTGATCCGGGTTTTGTCAGATACATGGGAATAGGCTTAAGCCAGGTCCGTATCGATGTGCGTCAGACTGATGATATCAGATCTGAGACAGATGTCTTAGCTGACCGCTTGGAAGATGACGACAGAGTTAAAAAGTATACGGTAATGAGAACCGGATCATACAAAACATACTTACCTGAT
>CADCQX010000212.1 GCA_902803695.1 Oscillospiraceae bacterium | reverse complement strand
TAAGTCTACAAATAATGTTGAGGTAGACGGCAACATCATTACTTCAAGAGGCGTCGGAACTGCAATTGATTTTGCTCTTGCTATAATCACAGTTCTGGTAAGCAAAGACGCAGCCGATGATATCGCGAGAGGTATCGTTTACAAGGTATAAATGAAATTGCCTAGTTCTTGCGTAACTTTTCGAAAAGGCATATGAGACAATACAAATGTAGCTACAATAAAGAAAGAGGTGGCATATGGAAGAGATTATTTTAACCGAAAGCAACTATGAGGCTGAAGTAGTTAATTCTGATGTGCCGGTACTGATTGATTTTTGGGCGCCTTGGTGCGGACCTTGTCAAATGCTTTTACCGGTCATTGCTGAGATAGCGGCAGAGAGCGACGGCAGCTACAAAGTTGCTAAGGTCAATGCCGATGAGGAGATGGAACTTTGTATGAAGTTCGGTGTCTCAAGTATCCCTGCATTGTTCATTGTTAAGGGCGGCGAGATAGTCGACCAGTCAGTAGGTTTTAGTCCTAAGCCGAAGCTTTTGGATATGATCAAAAGAGCCTTGTAATCTTGTAATCTTGTTATCTTGTCGGCAACAGTCGGCTTTACAACTTATTGAAGATAAATTAGAATGATTACAAATAGGTTCGCCTAAAATAAAACAAGTGAGGAACATGACTATGGCAAAGTATGTTTGTAAGGTGTGCGGATATGTACACGAAGGTGATGACGCTCCGGATGAGTGTCCGGTTTGCAAAGCAAAGAAGGCTATGTTCGAGAAGATCGAAGGAGAGTTGAAGCTTGCAGCTGAGCACGTGTATGGTGTATACGCACAGACAGTCAAGAATAATCCTGACATATCCGAAGAGGATAAGAAGTACATTTTCGAGCAGCTCAAGGCTAATTTTACAGGTGAGTGCTCGGAGGTAGGAATGTATCTTTGCATGTCCAGGATCGCTGCACGTGAGGGATACCCTGAGATCGCTCTTTATTGGGAGAAAGCTGCTTTCGAGGAAGCAGAGCACGCAGCTAAGTTTGCTGAACTCTTGGGTGAGGATCTTGAGCCTAACATGAAGGCTACAACAAAGGACAATCTCAAGTGGAGAGTAGACTGCGAATTCGGCGCAACAGCCGGCAAAGTTGAGCTTGCCACATGCGCTAAGAAAAACGGTCTCGATGCTATCCATGATACAGTACATGAAATGGCTAGAGATGAAGCTCGTCACGGTAAGGCTTTGAAGGGCTTATTGGAAAGATATTTCGGCTGATATCGCATTATCGATACTGACGTTATCGAAATCTTATAATTCAAAAGGAGACAAAAATATGGCTGTATACAAATGTGATATCTGCGGTTGGGAATATGACGAGGATAAGGGCTGCGAGGAACTCGGAATCGCTCCGGGAACCAAGTTCTCTGATCTTCCTGAAGATTTTGCGTGTCCTCTTTGCGGAGTAGGCGCAGACAGTTTCTCAGAAGCTTGATCTACAATTGAATAGAATTTTTGAGGACCGTTCCTGTTAAGGGGCGGTTCTTTTTGATTTGTGATATTATATTTGCGGGGAAATACATATATAAGAGAGGTCAGAAATGAGAGCGTTATCATTAACTTTTAATCTGATTGCGGGTTGCCTTTGCATATTATTGTCAGCAATCCCCATTATTTTCTTTTTGTTTTTCGGTCTTCTTGAATTACTCAATGCAGGGGGGCAAAAAAGTGTCGTGCTCGAAGTATTCATTTTCTCGATGATCGGACTTGTGGCTGCGTTATTTACTTTCATTTTTTCTGTAAGTAATTTTCGTTCTCTCAGGCCAGTAGGAAAAACAGGGCGTGTCATTCCATTCCAGATTATTATCCTTGTCCTGAACATAATCCAATATTCCGCTTTTTACTATTTTTTCTATTTCTATTGGGGGTTTGATGAAATAGTAGGCAAAGTTGCTGTTGCAGTTGCAGGTTTTGTGAGCATCGTAGCTTTTATCTTCACGATCGTTGCATACATAAATCACAAGAAGAAAATTGCTGCTTAGGTCCGTGTTTGGGGTATACGACAAATCTGACAGGCTGTATCAAGATTTTGTCCATTTTATTATTTATTCAGCTCTGTTTTGGTAATACTGCACATAGCACGTTTTCTATATATATTTAATAAGACAGGTTTCTTGTCATTGAGCGAAGATGGTAAAATGTTTTTGAGTGTTTTGTTATTGAAATGGAAATAGTTTTTCAACAGGGTGGGTCTTATGTTAAAGAATAAGTTATCCAAATTCCTTGTCTCAGTATTTGCTTTGGCTGTAGTTTTTGGAGCCTTAGTATTTGTTTCATCAGGAAAAGTCCTGGCAGATGGAGATGATGGATATATCCCGGACGGCTTCGTTCTGGATGAAGAAGACGGTTGGTATAAGAAAAAAATAGACGGAAGAAATTGTAAGCTTCTTAATCAGGTCATCATCAACACGAGGTGCGGAGGAGGTCTTCCTTGTGAAGGGTCGTATGTAGCTGGATTGTCTGATGATTACTTTGTTGCAGAGGACCTGGTTATCACTAAGGGAATTTCCATCGATAACGGCTATAGTCTCAATATAAATCTGAACGGAAAGACCATATCCTATGAACCTTCAGATGACGAACTGGACGTGTGCCTTTATAGAGCAACTCCGAGTGAAGAAAAAGAACATGGTAATATTCTATATATTTATTCTACCGGGACCAAGGGAACTGTAAGATCACCTAAGGGAGCGCCTTTGTTCGCTGTTGGAAGCTGTAACGGATACAGGTCCTGTTCAGTTTCTATATATGATGTAGATCTGGAAGGAAATGCTCAGGGATATGATCCGAATGGTAACAGAGCGATTACCATCGAGAAATGCGGTGATTTGACCATACAAAATTGTACGATCAGTAATTTTTCCGCTAAACAGGGCGGAGCGATATATGTAGCTGACTTTGAATATGTGGCTGATTATGACGGGAAGTTGTATAAGCGTAGAGCGTTAAGTCTCGGATATCATACTACTATTGAGAACTGCTTTGCGGATGAAGGCGGAGCTGTTTATTCAGAGGCATCTGTCGATGGTTATTCGGCTACCTTGACCGGCAATGTTGCTCAGACAAGAGGCGGAGCGATATGCGTTATGGGTTCGGATAATTCCGTAAAGCTTAATGATTGTACTATAACAGGCAACCATTGTGTGACTTCAGCAGGTGCCACAACGGGCGGCGGTGCTATCTACTGCGGAAGCATCAATACTTCGCAGTATGCTGTAACTTCCGAATATAATACTGAAGCGAGAGTCATAAACAATACATGCGGAAACAATGTGCCGAACAACATCTATTTCCCGAACAACAGCAAGTACGATATAGTGTTTTTCAATAGTAATTTCAATGGAAACGATGACGTTATGATCGGTATTTCCAGATATTCTGTTTCAGATATGGATTTTGTTGCATATGCCGATGACAGCTATACTTTCTCGAAGGCCACTATATCCCAGATCGTCTACGATGATCCGTCTTACACGCTGATCGGATGGGAACAGACCTCGAGCGGAGAATGTTACAAATACCTCAAGGTAATTAAGGATGACCAGAGCAGTGATCCGATATTCCTTAAAGGATTCTCTCTGCTTTTCCACGAGTACGAACTCAAGATAAAGATGTCAGTCTATGTTCCTGATCTTGAGAACTACAGTTCGTCGGATTGGTCTGCGGAACTTAAAGCAGAAGAAGGAAGCAGATTCTATGTGACGAAGGGTGCTCTTGAATGTGAAGAGGTAAAACTGGAGGATGATGTCGTTTATTTCACCTTCACATATGATCCTACGGATATGACCGTTCCGCTGAACTTTACCGTTCTGAGGGATAATGAACAGATCGTTAATGCCGGAGGTTTTACGGTTCAGGATTATGCACTGGCCATTCTCAAGAATCCGCAGAAATATAACGAGGGAGATGCTGACATAGCTGCAACACTTGTAAATTACGGTGCTTGCTCCCAGAAATATTTCAAATTCAGGGAGAGCGATCTCGCCGACAGCATCTTGAAAAATTATCCTGATCTTAAGGAAAAGATCGATAATTATGATATGGAAACAAGATTCTTCGATCATGATATAACATTTGGAATTACCAATCGTGACGGAGATATCACCTTATACAGCGTGAGTGCCATCTTCGGAGGAAGTCCTTCCGTCAAGTTGTATTTTAAAGTCAAGGACGGTGTGGATCCTGTTTTCTTGTATTATGATTATGATATCGATGGTTTTAACCAATATGCAGCCAAGAACAAGGGAAACGGTGTCTATACGGTTACGGTTCCGGGACATTCACTGAGTTATTACGCCTTTGATTCTTCAAAACTTCCGGATCAGCTGGACTTTTCGTATTGTTATCTAAACTCCAGCTCAACGGCGGACTTGTATCTTTTAAACTATCTGAGCTACATGTATAAAAACGGTTCAACGGCCGAGATGAGAGAACTTGCCAAAGGACTGCTGGTTTTCCAGGATGTGGTCATCTCTAAGACACTGTAACGGAGGAACGAATATGGAACCTAAGGAAATCTATTCATCACCTGAGCTTGATCTGATCAAGTTTGAAGCGGATACTGATGTGACCCCATCCGGGTTGGATTCACTCGAAGGCGAGCCTATCATCTTCACCCAGTACCAGCAGCCTTGATCCTTAACATCAGGTTTGATAATACTATTTTATCCCGAGGGCAGATCGCTCCCGGGATTTTTTCTCGAAAAAGAACGTCTCATTTCTGAGACGCTCTGTTATCTTTGATCGAACCGGTCAATCCTCGCGCTTTCTTCTAAGGTAAATATCTCCCAGAATAGCCGCCGTGACGATCATACCGATGGATATTGTTACGACGATCGGTCTTCTAAGACCTCCTTCGCCTGTGGTTACCACAAGACCCGGTGTAGGTGTTGCCGTAGGTGTAGCCGTTGGGGTCGGGGTAGCCGAAGGTGTAGCAGAAGGCGTTGTTGTTGTCGTCGTTGTCGTCGGCGTCGGTGAAGGCGTCGTGGTCGTTGTAGTCGTAGTTGTCGGAGTAGGTGACGGTGTAGAGGACGGTGTCGGCGTTATCTCCTTATTGGTGAAGACGACCTCTGCCGTCTTGGAACTTGCAAAAGTTCCGGTCTTGCCGGTGGATTCCACGATGTAGCCTGACGGATCCTTCTCGATGACCTCGTATTCGCAGGCGCCCGGAAGGTTACTGATCGTGATGCTTTCGCCGCCTTTTAGGGATATCGTGGCTTCGTAGATGAAGTACTCGACTTCGGACGTCCTGTCGTCCAGACCTGTCTTAGTGCTCTTCTCAGACGAGACTAAGGTGAAATCGAGATTACCGCTCTTGTCACCGGTATACGGATATGTTGTTGGAAGGGCGTCGGACGGATCCTTAAGTCTTATTGTGAAATCAAAATCTCCGTTCTTGCCTTCTACGACCTTCTTGAGGTTCAAAGACGAATCAAAGGTCCTTGTATTGACGCACTGGAAATTCATTTCCTGAGCATACTCCGGTGTCCACTCGACAAATTTGTCGGCAGGGGTATTCGGGCCTGACAGGACCTGGTATCCGTCGCCTACCTCTTCTATCGTGATCTTGGTAAGTGCAGGGATCATGCCGTCTTCGGGATTGTAGATATCGTAATCGGTATGGTAAAGCTCGTTGGAGTCGAGATTGAGAACAACCCATGGTGCATTAGTAAATTCAAAATCATAGTTCTTGCCGATAAGTGCCATCTCATTACGCTTCAGGCTTATGTAGAATGAACCGTTCTCGTCTGTCTCAACGAGACGGAGCGTGAGATCCGAAGGGAGCTGAGAAGGTCCGAATACCTGTGAGTAGGCTTGTGCGGACTGATATGGACCGGTTATTACTTGTACTTTTCCGGTATGCGGACGGTCGTGCACGGTGTCGTATAAGGTAACCTTGAAGTCGTAGAGATTATCTTCGTTTGCCAGTGAAGGATCGGCTACGAATTTGGTCACGGAAGCCATGACCGCCCTTCTGCTGTAATATATCGTCCAAAGTCCCGAATATGTAAGATCCATGATGCCGCTGGAGAGATATTTATTCCCGGTCGAGGTTGTCGTCGCGAAGAAAGTTCCCGACAGGTTCTGAACATTACCTTTCCAATACAGATGGTGTTCTTCGCTGTCAGAGAAATCGTAATTGCTGAAATGGATACCTGTCGGGATACCGTTGATGGTGAGCTTTTTGTTCATAGGAACTTTAACGTCTATGATCAATTCGTTATTTTCGGATGTCGGTTTGTAGACCGTCGGGTCTCCCTCTATCGTGTAGCTGAATTCGGAAAGATCGAGGCCGTGTTCATCCCAGAAAGTCATATGGAACAAGTACTCACAGTCATCGGTCCAGCTGTCTTTATAAAACGTCGGCAGGATGCTTATGGATGTATATATGGACTTGCTGTCGACGGTATAGCTGATGCTCTTATCAGAGTCGAGGATAAGGGAATTGTTTGAGTCGAGGTCCGTTGTGGATATCTTCTCGTATATGGAATCTGTCGAGCCGTCAGTCCTGATCCTTCTGATCGGTCTTACTGTTACCGTCGTATTGTCGGGAAGACCCTGGAACGTGGCTGTTGATCCCGGCAAGATCTGGATGTCGCATTTGCCGTCGGTAAATGTCACGGTCGAAGCCGTTGCACCCGTAATGTTATATG
>CADCQX010000211.1 GCA_902803695.1 Oscillospiraceae bacterium | reverse complement strand
TACACCACCTACAGGCGGTCCTACTCAGACACCGTCAACACCTGCACCATCCACGCCTGGTCCGTCTACACCTGCTCCTTCAACACCGGCACCTTCTAACCCGTCAACAACAGGCGGCGGATTTGAAGAGTTTGTTGAGAGACTTTACACAGTTGCTTTGAACCGTGCATCAGAGCCTGAAGGAAAAGCATTCTGGTGTGAGCACGTAGGTAACGGCGATCTTAACGGCGCACAGTGTGCTAATGAGTTCCTCTTGAGTAAAGAATTCAACGACAGAGGATTGAGCGACGAAGAGTTCCTCAAAGTACTCTATAAGACATTCTTTGATCGTGACGCAGCAAACGATCCGGACGGTTTCAACTTCTGGATGAACAGCCTTAAAACTGAAGGCCGTGACAGAGTTGTCGACGGATTCATCAACTCAACCGAGTGGTGTAACATCTGTGCTTCCTACGGTGTTAAGTCCGGAGCTACAAGAGCAAAGGCGACGATCGCATCCGCTAATGCAACTGCGTTTGCAGAGCGTCTTTACACTAAGTGTCTCGGAAGAGATGCAGAGGAAGAAGGCCTTAAGTTCTGGGCATTGGGTCTCACCAATCTCGAACTCACAGGTAAGCAGGCTGCACATGAATTCTTCTTCTCTAAGGAGTTCAACGATCACAACTTTGATAACAAGGAACTTCTGACGAGAATGTACAGAACATTCATGGGTCGTGAACCTGATGATGACGGAATGAACTTCTGGCTTGATAACATGAAGAACGGAATGACCAAGGAACAGGTCTTCGACGAGTTCGTTAAGTCTCCGGAGTTTACGCAGATCTGTAAGGACTACGCAATCGACAGAGGTTGATCACCCGTAAATTGAATAGTCAATGGGGACTGTGATGATCTTAGTGATCGCACAGCCCCCATTTAGATATTACATTTTGAAACAGTGAGGGTATTTAATTGAAAAGATTTTTAGCAGTGTTGATCACTATAGCTACTATGCTTGTTCTTTTTCCTATCAATCCGAGTGTAAAAGCAGCAGGATTGGTAACCAAAAAGTTTGATCTCGGCGGAAAAGGAGCCGCAACGGGATACATCGGAGTATCCGCGAAAGAAGGATACGACAAAACAAAAGGATATGGTTTTGGACAGTTGAATCTTGCCGAAGATGTTGATGCCAAAGGTAAAGGTGCATTAAGTGACGCGGTAAGATTTAAGGGAGGAAACGGAAATTTTAAAGTTGATCTTCCGACGGGTGTCTATAAGATAACCGTTACAACAGGAAACGATACTTCATCAACGATAGTTGCAGAGGGTGTAAACCAACTGTATTTTTTGACCGGAAATAATGCGGTCGATTCTTTTACTATCCCTGTTACGGACGGTCAGCTTAATATCTATGCGACTTCAGGTGTGGGAGATTTTCATTCGATCAGTACGATCGAGATCGAACAGACATCGACAGGTACTACAACTAAACCTACGATCTGGATCTGCGGTGATTCCACTGTTGCCAGCTATTACAATGTAGGTGAAGATGCTAAGCGCGGCTGGGGAGAATATCTCAGTAAATATGTTGATACGGATAAGTATGACATAAGGAACATATCTGCCAGCGGACTTACATCGGCAAGCCTTATCAAATCTCTTTACCCTACGGTGGAAGCATACGCTAAGAAGGGAGATATAGTCCTGTTCTCAGTCGGTATCAATGACTATACTGCTGAGTATCGCGCTCACAAAGATGCCATCGATCCGACCAACTATATTAATAACATGACTTATCTTGTCGATAATGCGAAGAGCAAAGGCATGACAGTTTATCTTGTTAAGCAGCACGGCAATCTCGAAGACTGCCATAAGTATCCTTTGCCTCAATATGCGTGGTTCGGTAAGGAACTTGATTCTTTAGCTTCTTCCAAGAAAGTCGGTACGATCGATCTTTTCAGTCCGTGGCTGGTTCTGTGTCTCGAGAAGACATCTTTGATAGCGGATCAGTACTATAGTGAGGGGATCCATCTTAATGCCGAAGGCTCGGATATCCTTGCTCATATGGTAGCCGATCAGCTTTTCCCGTCAGGATCTTCAGGTTACACATACGTTGACCCTTATCCTGAATTTGAGGGAACAGTCGGCTATGAGGCAGAGGTTTCAGGCGAGATCATAACAAATCCGCATAAGGGATATGTTATGGAAGTACATAATCCCGCTATGCTCTATTCGGGAGGGCATCCTCTCGGGATCGACGGTTCCAAGAATAATCACGCATGGGACGTAATCTCCACATGCTGCAGCGTTATCTATTGGGAAGATCTTAACCCTGCAGAGGGCGAATATAACTGGGATCTGATCGACAACATGCTCGAAGCCTGCGAACAGGCAGGATTGACATATGCGATCCGTATCATCCCTTATTCGACTGCAACCGGTTCGGATGACAATTACGGTGAATCCCATGACTTTGTTCCTCAGTGGGTCTATAACAAGGGTGCCAAGAAGGACATAACCAAATACAAGTACAAGGATAATTCACCTGAGATAAAGGTTCCCAATTGGTCGGATCCTATATATATCCAGGCATATAAGGATCTTATGACGGCGATCGCCGAGCGTTATGATAATGACCCGCGCGTAGAATATATCGAGATCCGTGCATTTGGCAATATGGGTGAGTGGCATTGTTCCGAATTCACCAACAACTTCCTGCCGTCAGTTGAGATCCAGAAGGATATGCTGGATCACTATAAGAAAGTTTTCAAGAACACTCCTTGCAGCGTTTTCGTAGACGCCAGAGGAGAGATATATGATTATTCCGTTTCACTCGGCTTCGCGAAGCGTAACGACGGTCTCATCATGGCAAAGAATTCGGAGTGGGAATTGGTACCTGCGTACGAAGCAAACGTCATGACGATGGGTGATAATCACAACACATACGAGACGATGCTCAAGCAGGACGGCAGCACTTATCTTAAGTGGACCCGCGAGCACTACAGCGAGTGCATCGAGATATCTCATCTGACCTTCATGGCAATCGACCAGGACAGCGGCTGCGGCTACAAGATCTATAGCGAGCAGCAGGATCTTATCGATGAGATGTGCAACAGACTCGGATATGATCTCACCGTAACCTCAGCAGAGAGAAACGGCAATCAGCTTAAGGTGACGATCAAGAACATAGGTCTCGCACCTGCATTCTTTAACATTCAGCTTGCAGCCGAGATCACTGACGAGAACGGAAACAAGATAGAGAACTTCGGTTCGCCTGTCCTTATCGAAAACGGTACCTTCCGCGACGGAACTTCCCAAACGTTCCTCTTCACATACGACGGTACTCTTGACGAAAATGCGACCATCTGTCTTGCAATGTACGATGTCAGCAAACCGTTAAAAACCAACGGAGATCCTCAGGTCAGATTTGATAACAAGAATAATCTTTCCAACAACAGATTAAAGCTTGTAGTAAGCTGGACTTCACCTGAGAATTCTTCATCTTCGACTCCGTCATCTATACCTTCAACAACAAATACTCCGGGAAAGACTCCGGGCAGTACACCTGGAAAGACACCAAGTAAAACACCGGGCAATAACCCGGGCAAGACTCCGGTTTCAGGTTCTTCAAATGAACAGGGAACAGAGGTAACTTTCGAGGATTTTGTTGAGAGACTTTACGTTGTAGCATTAAACCGTGCGTCCGAACCTGAGGGAAAAGCATTCTGGTGCGAACATGTAGGTAACGGGGATCTCACAGGTGCCGAGTGTGCCAACGAGTTCCTGTTAAGTAAAGAATTTAACGACAGGAACTTAAGCGATGAGGATTTCCTGAAGGTTCTCTATAAGACTTTCTTCGACAGAGATGCAGCGAATGATCCTGACGGCTTCAACTTCTGGATGAACAGTCTTAAGACTGAAGGCAGAGACAAAGTTGTAGATGGATTTATCAACTCAACTGAGTGGTGTAACATCTGTGCATCATACGGAGTAAGG
>CADCQX010000210.1 GCA_902803695.1 Oscillospiraceae bacterium | reverse complement strand
CTTATCTGCCAGATCATCAGTCCTGAAGTTGAAATACTTCTGTGCAGCAGCTCCGTAGAGAGCCATCCTTGCAGCGATAATACTGGCGTCACCATACCTTGCCGGATCGTTCACCAGAGCTTCGATATAATCACTTACCTTGATGCCTGACTTCGAGAACAGGATCTTGGTATTGTCTTTCCAGTGAACATTGATCGTGAGCGGAACTGTCATATCCGTAGAATCGACGTAGTAAGTGAACGTAACATATTCAGAACCATAGCTCGTTGTCAGCTGCTGCTCATTCTTGCCGAGGACATAGCATTCGGATCCGTCATCTGTCATGACATCAGCCTCTAATCTGTACGAATTGTTGGCGTATGATTGAGGAATGCTGATATAGAACCTAATGCCGATCTTGCTTCCGTCTGTTATCAGCGAATAACCCTTCATGTCCATAACCGCTGTGGTATCTTCGACATACAGAAGGTCAGCCATCGTGGAGCCGTACTCGTTCTTGAACGTTTTCGGAGACTGGAACTTGGTATTAGGCTGATCACAGAAGAAGATCTTGGAAATATTCTCGGAATAATAATTCGAGTATCCGCTTATCCTTATGAGAGTATCACCTGTCTTAAGACCGGATGCGGATATACCTATCCTTGCACTGTCCTGATCTATCCTTGAGTAGCTGATAAAATCCGTATTGTTATCGTTGCAGATAAAATAGAGATTCTTTTTGTAGCCGGTTCCGTTACTGTTATTGTTGATAGTGATCATATCGCCGAGGCCTATAGGTGTGGAATGATCACTGTCCACGTAAAGACCGCCGCCGCCTTGATCATCATTTTCAAATCTGTTGCAGGTGTTATACGTAATGCTCGGTGCAGGATAATCTCCGCCCGGATTATAAGATATGATGCTGGCATTCGAACCTTTTATGCAGATTCCGCCGCCGCGCAATTCAGCGGTATTACTGGTGACCTTTCCACCCATGGTTAGTTCGCCCGCGCAATAGATGCCTCCGCCTTCAGAAGCGTAACATCTTCTTATCTCTCCCAGGAAAGTAATATCGGAATTCTCCGCACCGCAGATCGCACCGCCCTGTTCGGCTGAGAAGAAAGTTATCTCCGTACCGTAATAGATATTCAGTTCCGCATTGCTGCCAACAAAGATAGCGCTGTTTCTCTTGTCGTAGTAATTGATATCATAGCCTCCGGTTATCTTTATGTCGGAGGTCAGCATTGAAGCGTTCTCTGTAGAATCTCCGCCTAACCTCGCTATCGGAGCTCCGTTCGGTGATGAGATCTTACCGCCTGTCGTGGAATTTACATTAGGGAAAAACGAACCCTGGAATTTGATCGAACAATGGGAGACCCCGTCTGCATTCCACATATATGCACTGTTATCCTCAGGTATATAGGTGATCGTCCTTCCGCGAAGTTCGATCGTACAGCCGGAATGTTCCAGGACCTGCGTACTCTTGCTGATCGTTACATCCTCGCCCAGATAGTAGTAGCAGTTCTCCTGCGTAGGATTAACGACTACCGGAAGGCCACCGTCAAATTTGGTATCGATGATATTCTGTGTCAGAAGACAGTACTTATATGTGTACGGATGAGCGCTTCCATGCCAGTATTCATACATCGTAAGCGAACACTTATAAAGTCCGTCCGACTGTAATACAAAATCCTGACCGTCAACAGTAATGGTGTCATCTGCGAAAACAGCCGCCCCCGGTATAAGTGAGATAAGGAGACCGGCAGACAGAATAGCTGAAGCGAGCTTCAAGAGTGATTTTTTCATTCTGAGTTCCTCCAAAAAGATGAAACAAAAACAAAACAATATGCCAATTAATTGCGAGTATATCACAGAACATTGAGATTTTATTAATAATATTTTGTTTTAATGTTGTTTATTTTTGTCGGTTTCTCAGCTGTTTAAACCTCAGATTCATTCTTTTTCGAGGACTTCAAAAGAACGGCTGACAAAGCCGGGAGAAAGAACGGAGTCTCGATGGAATGTATTACCAGGATAGCGTGGACTGCGCTCATGCCTTTGTATGTCGGGGCATGGCCGTCCGTAAGGAACTCACCTTTTCTCCACTGG
>CADCQX010000209.1 GCA_902803695.1 Oscillospiraceae bacterium | reverse complement strand
TAGAACTTCTCAAAATTCTCTCTCTTAATATGACCAATACGAGCTTCTTTCCAATATTCAATATATTCAAATACATCCTTTTTAGTTGTCTTCAAGGACAACAACCACTTTCTTTGAGATGCCAATTGGAATTCAGGACTAATAATATAGTTCTTTTTGATAAGCTCTTTAGCCTTATCTTCATTGAAATGAGAGTAAAAAAACCTGGCTTCATTATTATGCATTCCAGCGTACATCCATAGTTTAATTTTTCCCCCCTCATCATAATCCAAAGCTAATTCAGAAACGGCTTTATCCTCAGAAGACATATTAATATTATATTTCCATCCCCTGTGATACTCTAATTCTTTATTTGGAAAACACTCCTGTAACACCTGATTACAACGTTTTTTGATTAAAAATGAATTATCCTTTCAAATACCAAACCTATCATATGGATTGAACCATGAATATTCTTCGTTGATATACATTAGGAAATCTTCAATCAGCACACGCTCCAAACAATCTACCATATTGTGTTCTATGAGATTATTTAGAACATGAATAATTTCGCGCCAAGAAAGGCAACATAGTTCTTCTATCAATACATTATTAGTCACATCACTATGATTCGGATCAAATTGTCCTTCCCATATATTTCCTACAAAAGGTTTATTTTCAATCACAAAAATCCATGCAGGATCACATTGAACAACACCATCATAAATTGCTCTGCGATTACTTTTCTTCACTACGTGAGCTCCATCATATTTGTCATCAGAAATAACTACTGAAACAGCTCTATAACCTTGAAGATTAGATAAAAATGTGTTACTGTGAACTTGAGTTCTTATTTCCGTGATTTCAAGTTCACCAAGACCCAATGATTCAATCTCAACAGTTTTCATCTTGTCTCGAATCATTTCTATAAATGCAACCTGAACACTTGATATGTTCTTTAACAGAATTAGAAAATTCCGTGTTAGCACATCCTCATGTTCGTCTCCCTTATCTTTGTACGGGTTAAAAATGTTAAGTCTATCCATTGGTCACCTCCAGAAAAAGTCGTTGTCCCTCCACAGCAGTGCATCTAATATTTCTTCCAAAACTATGCAAAAAAAGAATCTGGTGATATAACTCATTAAATTATCACTAAAAGTTAATACGTTACTTTATCATTCTATTTCATATAAAAACCTCTGAAAACCCTCTATCCCATATGTTTACAAAAAGACAACATCAACGATAAACATCAGATACATTTGCCAAATCACATTTTACAACAAAGAAAAAATCCTCCCATTTCATAGAGAGGATCAATTCTTTTTCTTTTTTAATAACTTAATCTTGTTATCACTCAGCAGTAACCGGCATACACACATAGAAATGATAACCGCCTGTGGCATGCTTCATCATCCAGATATAATGGCCGCTCTGCTCCTCGCCTTCTGCGAAGAAATTGACTGTCCAGTCAACGTTATCCTCGTCTGAGTTATCAGAAACTCTATCTACGACCAATGAACTCTCGATCTCTGAATAAAGGAGTCGGAATACTTCCTTTGCGATCTTCTCATCGGATACGTGGAATTCAATGAATACGTAGGATTCGCCTTCAGGGTATACCCATACGCCGTTGTCATCGACTTCACATGCATAGTTGACATTGATCATGCAGTCAGGAATATCAAACCAGTTGTTGTACTCATCTGTATTAAAGCTGATGCAGTGATTGAATATCCTGGTCGGCTCGTAATCATAGTTAGCTACGATTTCATCAAGTGTAAGACCGTTCTTCATATGAGAAAAGCTCGTAACCAGTTCGAAGATCTCTTTGGAATCCATTCCTTCAAAGGAATAATTGGAATCGTAGTCATTTGAAGCAACTGTTCCGCCTGTCTCATCTCCAACGACTTCATCATCGATCGGATCAACCGGATTACCCTCATCTTCGTCACCTGGCTTATCTGACTTACCGGAATCCTTGTCTTTGTTCTTGGACTCTGACTTATCATCCTTGTCATCGTCCTC
The DNA here is from genome assembly GCA_902803695.1 of Oscillospiraceae bacterium. Taxonomy (GTDB): domain Bacteria; phylum Bacillota; class Clostridia; order Saccharofermentanales; family Saccharofermentanaceae; genus Saccharofermentans. Next base: position 1,294 of record CADCQX010000209.1, on the reverse strand, counting down.
TTCTTCATCTTCGACTTCCTCTGACTTCTTGTCGTCATCCTTGCCCTTCTTCTTGTTCGAATCACCGTCTGAACAACCGAACATGGAAACTGCCATTGCGGAGCAGAGAATCAAAGAACAAATTACACGCATCTTTTTCATTTTCGCACCCTCCAAAACACTATGGGTTTACCCAAACTTCACTTGGATTATAGCATTTTCGAGAGGGACAAAAAGACGGTCAGGCACGGAGTTTAATGGGATTTATAACAAGCGGTCTGCGGTATTACCCGCTGTTATTCTTTTATGCTTCCGTCGGATAGACTATCTCCCAATCCTTGAAGAACATGTCGAAGGCTTTATTGGCAGGCTTCGCTTTGTAGTAGACTCCCCTCAGGACCAGGACCTTCTCACCTGACAGGTAGATAGCCTCATATTCGTTAAAACCACCAGTAGAATTCCGGGTACAGTCGATATAGTAGTTATCACCCTTTTCAGGATCGTTGTTTCTAGCCTTCTCACGCTTTTCTGTGACTTCTTCAAAGTAATCTTCGGCAATCTTCTTGGAGTCGAACTCGAAAAGGAACGCTATGAATCCGTCATCGTCATACCTAGAGCCCATGACATTGATCTTTACATTTTCATCAGTTATGAATGTGCCTCCGGCAGGCTCCAGGAATTTCATGACGGATTCGTCATAGTCCTCGCCGTAAAAGCCCACATAGTCTTCTCTGTTATCTTCTTTTATAGCCTTCTCGGTAAAGACCATGGCTACATCAATGTCGTTACATTCCTGAAAGTCGAGTTCTTCACAGGTCTTCTTCAATTTGCCGAAGTCGAACTTGTTCTTGCCGCATCCGGCAACGCTCAACAGGACGCAAAATACCAGCGTGAAACACAGAATAGTTTTAAGTTTTCTCATATTATCCTCCGATTCTATATCATTCCCTTTTTCTATTATACAACTAAGAGGGATATCTCAAAATGAGACATCCCCCCTCGTTATATGGAAGCTATAAATAGTTATTCTACGAAAAGCGCCTTGATGCAGCAGTTATTAGGGGCCATCGCCGTACCAAGAACCTCCTGTGCTGACGGGTCGGAAGTGTCAAACCATTCTCCATTTAAGAGCACAAAGGATTCGCCCGGATTGGAGTCCGCCACATAGTTAAGAGTAGTATGTATCTCCACGTCATCGCCTTCGGCCGGAGCATATCCGTTATAGGTGATGACTACCGCGAAGTCCGTAACTTCAACAGGCTCATCCAGCTCGACGACGTAGTAACCGTCAAAGTCAAAGTCAGCCGTCTTGGTA
>CADCQX010000208.1 GCA_902803695.1 Oscillospiraceae bacterium | reverse complement strand
TTGAGCGTGTATGCCTCACAGACTATAAGAACATCATGAATGCCAAGAAGGCTATCAAGAAGGCTTTCGAGGTTCAGATGAGCGGCAAGGGATTTGCATTTGTCGAGTTCCTTTCCACATGTCCTACTAACTGGGGTAAAGAGCCTTGCGACGCTATGGAGTGGCTCAAGGAAAAGATGATCCCTCAGTATCCTCTCGGATGTTTCAAGGACACAACAAACGAGGAGGTGAAAGCATGATCGATTTTTCCGTAATTCTCGCAGGATTCGGCGGACAGGGTATCCTTTCCGCAGGTAAGATGGCAGCTGAGGCTGCTTTGTACGAGGGCAAGGAAGTATCATGGTTCCCTTCATACGGACCTGAGCTGCGTGGCGGTACGGCTAACTGTTCCGTTGTTATCTCCGATGAGCCTATCGGTTCACCTGTTATCAATGACGCAGACGTAGTTATCTGTTTGAACCAGCCTTCCATGGAGAAGTTTGAGGCTTCTTTGAAGCCGGGCGGATATCTGATCATTGACTCTTCATTGATCCACATCCAGCCTACAAGAACAGACATCAACTTCATCGCTATGCCGGCTTCTGATATTGCTTCTGAGCTCGGTAACATGCAGTTTGCTACGATCTCAATGCTCGGTTGTCTTTCAAAGGCTACAGGCTGTTTCTCACGTGATTCTTTTGAGTCTTCTCTTAAGGAAGTTCTTCCTGAGAGACACCACAACAAGATTCCTGGAAACCTCAATGCTTTCGACAAGGGTGCTTCCTACGCGAAGTAATCCTTCTAAATAGGATTTATCGAAGACCGCCTTTATGGCGGTCTTTTTTTGCTCTTTTTCGAAAAATACAACTCTTATGACTAAAGAATATGTGAAAAGTGTACATATGTTATCAATTGACGGTTAGTGGTAACTAACTTATAATACATATGAATAGTTATTCATATGAAGAAAGGGGCATATGTTATGGTTAAAGAGACATTTCTTACAGTAAGTAACGTATACAAAGCATTTGGAGAAGGTGACAGCAGGCAGGAAGTATTGAGGGGAATGGATTTCACGGTGGCAAAAGGCGAATTCTGCGTTTTGCTCGGCCCGTCAGGTTCAGGTAAATCCACTTTGCTCAATATCATCGGCGGTATCGACAGCGCAGATGACGGTTATATATCGATAGCGGGAGATAAGCTTCGCGATATGAACGAGAAGGCGCTGACGATGTATCGAAGAAAGCACCTGGGTTATGTATTTCAGCTTTACAATCTGATCCCGAATCTTAACGTCAAGGAGAATATTGAGGTTGGTGCTTATCTATCCGATGATCCTCTTGATATCGATGAGCTTCTTAATACTCTTGGTTTGTGGGATCACAGATATAAGCTTCCTAATCAGCTGTCTGGCGGTCAGCAGCAAAGAACATCCATCGGACGAGCTATCGTTAAAAATCCGGATATCCTTCTTTGTGACGAACCGACGGGTGCTCTGGATTACAACACATCCAAGGAGATATTGAAGCTCATTGAGGATGTTAACCAGAAATACGGTAATACGGTCATCATGGTAACTCACAACAATGCGATCCAGGATATGGCGGATCATACCATCAAACTTCGTGACGGTAAGGTCCGTAAGAATATCATGAACGATAACAAGATAAGCGCGGTTGATCTTGATTGGTAAGAGGTGAAGAAGATGGCTGGAAAAAAGATCAGAAATCCGCTTATCAAAAGACTTCCGAGGGAGTTTCTCGGTGAGTGGAAAAAGTACCTTGTTGTATTCATCTTTCTCGTTGCGATCATCGGATCCGTATCCGGTATGTATGTAGCAAACGGATCCATGCTTCAGGCAGCTGATGAGGGTATAGAGAAATATAAGAGGGAAGACGGTAATTTTGAGCTTGAAAAGCCTGCGAGTGAAGAACTCATCAAGGGTTTGGAAAGCGGTAAACAGGCAGATATCCTCGAATACTTTAAGACTGAAGGCAAAAAAGAACTGGATGATAAGTTCGATGAAGAATTCAATAAGGAATTCGACGAAGCTTTTAATGAAGAGATCGGGAAACAGGTCCGTGAAAATGTTAAGGATCTTGATATGACAGAGGATCAGATCAAGGATCTTATCAGTGATTCCATAGAAGAAGCCAAGGCTTCTGAAGAATACGAAAAAGAATACAAAGATGCTTATGACGAAGCTTATAACGAAGCGCTGGATGAAGTAAGTAAGGAAGTAGAAAAAGAGTATAAAAAAGCAAGCGACAAATATGAGCTTGATAAGGATAATGAAGCGGTAAAGGGGATCAGGATATATGAGAATTTCTTTGCTGATCTAAGTGAAGGCGAAGAAAGCAAGATCAGGGTGTTTAAGCTTCAGGATGAGATCAACACTCCCAGTGTTTTCGAAGGAACACTTCCGACTGATACAAACAGCATAGCAATCGACAGGATGCATGCTGATAATGCGGGCCTTAAGATAGGAGATACGATTAATATCGGCGGAAAAGATCTTAAGATAACCGCTTTTATCGCTCTGCCGAATTATTCGACACTGTATGAGAATAATTCCGATACCATGTTTGACGCCATCAAGTTTGATGTAGGTGTGGTGGTTCCGGAACTTTTCGAAGAGATGACAAATGAAGATAATCTCAGGTATTCATATGCCTGGAGGTATGATACCAGACCTGAATCCGAAGAAAAGGAAAATGAACTGTCCGAGAGGTTTCTCAAAGTTGTCATTACTCAGGTTCTGGCTGATGATAATAAGCTCGAGGACTACCTTCCTTCGTATCTTAATCAGGCTATAAATTTCGCGACAGACGATTTCTCGAAGGATCTGGGAATGGTTGGCGTATTCATGGATATCTTCATGGTGGTCATAGCATTCATATTCGGGGTTACTATAAGCAGCACGATCGCAAAGGAGTCCAAGGTTATCGGAACTTTGAGAGCTTCCGGCTACACCAGAGGCGAACTTATAAGACACTATATCCTGGTTCCGGTAGTGATCACTCTTATTGCTTCCGCTGTTGGAAACATACTGGGTTATACGGTGTTTAAGGATGTCGTTGCTTCGATGTACTATAACAGCTACAGTCTTCCGACTTTTGAAGTGGTATGGAATCTGACTGCTCTTTATAAGACAACGCTTATTCCGTTCGCGATAATGTTCTTTGTAAATCTTATCGTCATTACTTATAAGCTTCGATTTACTCCTCTGGAGTTCCTTCGTAAGGATCTTAAGAAGACCAAGCGCAAGAACGCGATGAGGCTTCCGCGCTGGTCGTTCTTCAAGAGGTTCAGATTGAGGATCATATTCCAGAATGTCTCCAGTTATCTGGTAATGGCACTGGGCGTTATATTCATCATGTTCCTTATGGCGTTCGCGATCGGAGCTCCGGACACGATCAACAAGATAAAAGACGGTGCTGAAGGCATGATCGTCTGCGATTATCAGACTCTTCTGAAATCCACTACGGATGAGGATGATAATGAGATCGTAACTTCGGTAAGTTCGGAGAAGTTCTCTCTGGAATCGCTCCGTATCGAAAACAAGAACATCAATGAAGATGTATCCGTATACGGAATAGCCGACGGTTCTTCCTATGTGCCTATGAAGGATCTTGCTTCCGGAGAAGTAATGATAACCAAGCCTTTGGCTCAAAAGTACGGAATTAAGGTCGGTGATGAGTTCGAACTTAATGCCAGATTTGAGAAGGTCTCCTATAAGTTCAAGGTCGGAGCGATCGAAGATAAGTATCTGACACTGGCAGTATTTATGCCGGCCGGGGACTTCAATGAGAAATTCGATCGTGAAGAAAACGAGTTCTCCGGTTTCTTCTCCAATGAACGGATCAATGATATTGACGACAAATACATCGCCAAGGTCATTACGATAGAAGACATCATGAAGACTGTGGATCAGCTGGATCATTCCATGGGTAATTCCATGTTTTACTTCCAGGTGGTATGCGTGATCCTCGCGGCTGTTCTTACATTCCTTCTTACGAAGGTCATCATAGACAAGAGCGAGAACTCCATCTCGATGGTCAAGATCCTGGGCTATAAGAATAGCGAGATAGCATCGCTTTACATAGTCGGAACTACGATAGTCTTTATCTTGATCGAGTTTATTGGAATGGCTCTCGGAATCGGGCTTATAACCCTTGCCTGGGAAGCGATCCTTCAGAGCATGAGCGGCTGGTATGAATTCTATGTATCAGGCATCTCGATGGTAAAGATGATAGTCTTCGTATTCATCGGTTATCTTTTGGTGGTTCTCCTTGATTTCAGGAGGATCAAGAAAGTCCCTATGGATGAGGCTTTGAAGAATGTTGAGTAACCTCTGATATTTTTCGAAAAAGATAAAAGAGAAGGGGAGTACCGGAAATAACGGGCTCCTCTTTTTCGTGTCTTTTTCTTGCCAATAGAGGACAAAAAGGGAGTGTTTTCGAGCGGTCAAAGGAATTTTATAAATAAGCAAAACGTTATGTAAATCTTGCACAAAAAGGCGGCCTCAAAAGTTGCGTTTTTTGTAATTTTTGGTGGAAAGGGTGGCCTCATTAAGGTATAATAACTTAATGAGAAATATATTGGAGGTCTTTGATGGAACAAGCTTATTTGTTTAATCGAGGGGAGGATTATATGTCTTATAACCTGCTCGGATCTCGTCCTTTTAAGGATGACAACGGCGATGCAGGTTATCTGTTCAGAGTATGGGCACCTAATGCCAAGGGTGTCAGCGTTATTGGAGAATTCAACGATTGGTCAAGTGACGAGAACCCGATGTACCGCCTGGGCGACACGGGTATCTGGGAATGTAAGATAGTCGGAGCAGCACAGTGGGACAGATATAAGTATCGTGTTCTCGGTGCGGATTCCAAGGTTTATGAGAAGGTCGATCCGTTTGCAAGGCACTTTGAGACAAGGCCGAATAACGCGTCGATCCTTTATGATTTTAACGACTACAAATGGCATGACGGCGATTACTGCAAGAAGAGGAAGAATGCTCTCGATCCGCAGCCGGTCAATATCTACGAAGTTCACTTAGGTTCATGGAGAAGACATCCGGACGGTAATTTCTTCTCTTATAGGGAACTCGCCATCGATCTTTCCGATTACTGCAGAAAGATGCACTATACCCATGTTGAACTGATGCCGATCATGGAGCATCCTCTCGATGCATCCTGGGGTTATCAGGTAACGGGTTATTATGGTGTTACGAGCAGATTCGGAACGCCTGCAGACTTTAAGTATATGGTGGATGTCCTTCACCAGAACGGTATCGGAGTCATCCTTGACTGGGTACCTGCTCATTTCCCGAAGAATATGGAAGGCCTTGTCAGATTTGACGGAACGCCTTGCTACGAATATAGCGATCCGAGAATCGGAGAGCACAGAGAGTGGGGAACCTACGTTTTCGATTACTCGAAGAACGAGGTCGTATCTTTCCTTATCTCCAATGCCATCTTCTGGGTCGATGAATTCCATGCGGACGGACTTCGTATAGACGCGGTAAGTTCCATGCTCTACAGAGACTACGGAAGGACTCAGTATCTCCCGAATAAGTACGGTGGCAAGGAGAACCTCGAGGTAATCGAATTCTTTAAAAAGCTCAACGGTACGATGAGATACAAGTATCCTCACGTTATGATGATCGCTGAGGAGTCCACTGCATATCCTAAGATCTCGCATCCTGTTGAGGACGGCGGTCTCGGATTTACGCATAAGTGGAACATGGGATGGATGCATGACACGCTGGATTATTTTTCCACGGATTCTTATGCGAGGGATTGGCATCATGATCAGTTCTGTTTCTCCATGGATTATGCATTCAGCGAGAACTTTGTATTGTCTCTTTCGCATGACGAAGTAGTTCATGGTAAGTTCTCCCTTATCGATAAGATGCCGGGAGATATCTGGCGTAAGTTCGCTAACCTAAGACTCCTGTTCCTCTATCAGATGAGCCATCCGGGCGCTAAGCTCAACTTCATGGGTGCTGAGTTCGGTCAGTTTATCGAGTGGAGATTCTATGAGGAACTTGAGTGGTTTATGCTGGATTATGAATCACATAGACTCCTGCAGGAGTTCTGCTCCAGACTTAATGAGACCTACATCAAATATCCTCAGTTCTGGCTCGATGATCACACATGGAGCGGATTCGGATGGATAGATATCAACGATATCAAGAACAATGTCTTCATCTACAAGAGAACATCTCCGCGTAAGGAAGACAACGATATCTACGTTGCACTTAATATGGTTCCGCAGCCTCTGGAGAATTATAAGATCCCGGTATATGAGAAGGGAACTTATAAGATCATCCTCAACACGGATGACATGGGCTTCGGAGGAAGCGGTTATCCGACCAGGACAGATCCGAACGGATGTGTGGAAACTATTGACGAACCGTATAACGGATTGCCGTATCATATTGAGATCAATCTTCCGCCTCTCGCGGGTATCTACTTCATGAGAGTGGATAAGCCGAAGAGGAAAGCAGTTAAGAAGCCGGCAGCGAAGAAACCTGCAGCTAAGAAGGCTTCAACAGCTAAGAAGACTGCCTCGGCGAAGAAGACAACAGCTTCCAAAAAAGAAGCAAAGAAACCCGTTAAGAAGACGGCAACAAAAAAGAAAACAGCTAACGAGAAGAAATGAAGTATAGGAGGTATGACTAATGGCAAAAGCTGAAACCGTAGCAATGATACTTGCAGGTGGACAGGGTTCCAGACTCGGTGTCTTGACCAAAAAGATCGCAAAGCCTGCTGTTCCGTTCGGAAGCAGATACAGGATCATTGATTTTCCATTGTCAAATTGTGTAAATTCAGGAATTGAGAGAGTAGGTGTACTTTCACAGTACATGCCGCTGGCTCTCAATACATACGTAGGTAACGGACATCCGTGGGACCTCGATCGTAACAACTGCGGAGCGTATATCCTTCCTCCGTATCAGAAATCAGGAAGTTATGACTGGTACAAGGGCACCGCTAACGCTATCTTCCAGAATATGGACTTCGTTGATGACTTTAATCCGAAGTACGTACTGATCCTTTCAGGTGACCATATCTACAAGATGAATTACGCAGCTATGCTCAAGGCTCATATCGAGAATGAAGCTGATGCTACTCTTGCAGTTTACGAAGTACCGTGGGAGGAAGCTTCCAGATTCGGTATCCTTAATACAAGAGAAGACGACTCCATCACTGAGTTCGTTGAAAAGCCTGCTAAGCCTGAGAGCAACCTTGCTTCAATGGGCGTTTATATCTTCAACTGGCAGGTTCTCCGTAAGGCTCTTATCGAAGACGAGAATGATCCTGAATCAAATAACGACTTCGGTAAGAACATCGTCCCTAAGCTTCTGAACCAGGGCAGCAAGCTCTTCGCTTACCGCTTCTCAGGTTATTGGAAGGACGTCGGAACCATCGCTTCACTTTGGGAGACCAACATGGATATCCTCGATAAGCCTGAAGAGATCAACCTCGTTGACAGAGCTTGGCGTATTTACAGCCGTAACCCGATCAAGCCTTCACACTTCATCGGACCTGATGCCAAGGTAACAGACTCCGCTATGACAGATGGTTGCCGAGTATACGGAACAGTTGCTCATTCAGTCCTTTCTGATTCCGTCCTTATCGAAAAAGGTGCGGTCGTCAAAGACTGTGTTCTCCTTCCGGGTGTCGTCGTTAAGGCAGGTGCTCATATCGAGCGCTGCATCGTGGATTTCGGAACAGTCATCGGCGAGAACGTTAAGGCAGGTGCCAACGTTGACGGTGAGGGACCTTACACCAATCACAAGATCTGCTCGGAAGGCATTGTCGTTTTCGAGAGAGGCCTTGTAATTAAAGACGGCGCGGTCATTCCTGGAAATTCAATGGTAGATTCGGATCTCGAAGTACCTGAAGATCAGAATGTAATCGCCAGCACGTTCAGAGTATAAGGGGAGGGAGTAAAGATTTATGTTTACCAGTGCAATGGGTCTTATATTGGCCGATAACAAAAAGATTTCCTTGGGAGAACTCTCGGGACCTCGTGCTCTCTCTGCTATGCCATTTGCAGGAAGATACAGGATCATCGACTTCGTTCTTTCAAACATGGTTAATTCCGGTATCAAGAATGTCGGTGTACTTACCTACAACAAGTACAAGTCATTGATGGACCACCTCGGAACAGGTGCTCCTTGGAGTTTGGACAGAAAGAATGACGGACTCCATATCCTTCCTCCGTACGTTAACTCGGAGGCTACAAATATCGCAGGCGACGAGGAGATGGCAGGTATCATCGACTTCCTTAGAACATCGAGAACAACTTATGTTATCGTCGCTAACAGCAACATCGTATTGAATACGACATTCGACGATATGATCAAGGCTCACGAGCAGAACAATGCCGACATTACTGTTATGTATAACAGAGACGGCACAAAGTTCGGAAGCCCTGCTTATATCCTGGAACTCGACGAAGAGGGATTTGTTAAGGACATGCTCTTTAACCCTCAGAAGTCAGCTTCCAACAGATCAAGTCTAGGTATCATCTGCATCAGAAGAGATCTTCTTATCGATCTTATCGCTAAGCAGA
>CADCQX010000207.1 GCA_902803695.1 Oscillospiraceae bacterium | reverse complement strand
TCTGTTCTATAAAAATAGCCGTCATCACTATAGGCTGTGACCCTAACTTGAAATTCCGTATCATATGAACCGTTATTGCTGACCCAGCTGATTCCATAATCATTCGAAGAAAAACCGGTCGGCGCATTCAATTGAGGATTAGGATTAACATAACTGAAAGAACCATAGGAAATCTCACCTATTACCTCGCTACCTTTATGAGCCTCAAAAGCGTAATTATATTCACCTGTCGGTACATGTAAACTCTCACAACGATCAAAAATATTATAATTGATGCCATAAAAAAGAGTAATCCTATAATCACCAAAACTGATAAAGTAATACGTTGCATCCGGAACCTCATCCCAGGTAATAGCACCATCATCAGCTAATTGAACATTTAACGGGTTATTGGTATCAGCTCTAAGATCATTATCGAGAAAAAGCTGACACTGTAGAAGAATGATCACTGCAAGGATCAAGCCGAGTAAAGACCTTTTGGCATTCATAAAATAGCATCCTCCTATATAATCGTCCAATATAATTATAAAGATGATAAATTAATTTGTCATTTTCGAAAATCACAAATAGAAAAATCCCAAGACGCGATGTCTTGGGAATAGAAAACTCTATTTACTGTTGTCGGGACAGATGGTTAAGATATTAGCGAATCGACGAATATCTCAGGATCGAAATCAACGAGATCATCTACTCCCTCGCCCAAACCAGCAAGAACGATCGGCTTATGTGATGAGTAAGCTACAGAAACTGCAACTCCGCCCTTTGCTGTACCATCAAGCTTGGTAATACCGATATAATCGAGATTAGCCGCTTCACCGAAAACTTCTGCCTGGATTACGGCATTTTGACCCGTTGTAGCATCGATTATGAGCATACTTCTGATGTTGGCATCCTTCGCCTCTCTATCAATGATCCTCGTGATCTTGGAAAGCTCATCCATAAGATTCTTTTTATTATGGAGACGACCTGCCGTGTCGATAATGAGAAGATCCGCCTTACGGGCGATCGCGGCATGAATAGCATCATAACAAACAGATGCCGGATCGGAACCTGCCTCGTGAGAGATAACTGTAGTAGATGTTCTCTCACCCCAAACCTTTAGCTGTTCAATAGCAGCTGCACGGAAAGTATCGGCAGCACCTAAGATTACCTTCTTCCCCTGCTTCTTATACTTCTCGCAAAGCTTACCGGCTGTAGTAGTCTTACCTGTACCGTTAACTCCGATCATCAGGATGACATTAAGTTTACCATCTTCAAGAGTAATAGTTGATTTAGGCCCAAGGATCTCGAGCATCTTCTCTTTGACAGAAGCCATAACTGCTTCTTTGCTGTCGTCACCCGACTTCTTGATGTTGTCTTTAACATGATCGATGATATCGGTACTCGCACCGACACCGCAGTCGGCACGTACAAGGATCTCTTCGAGTTCGTCGAGCTGATCCTCATCGAAATGACCGGTACTTGCAGCGATCTTTGTAAAACCGCTGGAAACGAAATTTCTCGTTTTCTCAAGTCCACGCTTAAAAGCGTCCAATATTCCCATAATGATTCTCCTTTATTCGTCTCCCATACGCATAGACAGGATCTTAGATATACCACGCTCCTGCATGGTAACACCGTACATACGGTCACAGGCTTCCATCGTACCCTTACGGTGTGTAACGATGATGAACTGCGATCTTGCACAGTAGCGGCGGACAAAGTCCGTAAATCTGCTGACATTAACGTCATCCAGAGCAGCCTCGACCTCATCGAGGATAACGAACGGTGACGGCTTAAGCTGCAATATAGCAAACAGAAGCGCGATAGCCGTAAGACATCTCTCACCACCCGACAAGAGTGTAAGGCTTTGAAGTTTCTTTCCCGGAGGCTGAGCCTTGATCTCGATGGAACAGTTGAGAACATCATCGCTGTCGAGGAGGATCTCGGCAGTACCGCCGTTAAAGAGGTCCTCAAATACAGTCTTAAAGTTCTCGTTGATCGTATTGAAGTGCTCGATAAACTGAGTCTTCATCTCTTCCAGGAGATCCGCGATAACCTTCTCAAGGTTTGTCTTCGCCTCGAAAATGTCATTTCTCTGGTTAGTCATGAACTCGAATCTCTCGGAAACTTCCTTATACTCATCGATCGAGTTAAGGTTAACTGGTCCGATATTCTTGATCCTGTTCTTGAGCTTGGATATCTCGTGAGATGTCTCTGATACATTCGTTACCTTCTCACAGGTATCCTTAACATTATCGTATGTGGTCTCGTAATCCTCCCACAAACGGTTCTTGGATGTATCGATATCCTCGATATAACGCTCATACTTAGTCGTAAGGAGCGTCAACTCGTTCTTGATACTGTTGATCGTATCCTGACAATCCGTAAGCTTGTCGATAAAGCCTGCCATGTCTTTCTCGAGTTCAGCACGCTGATTATAGAGATCCTTGATCTCCTTATCCTTAGCCTGGGATTCCAATTCGAGCTTAGCCAGGAGGTCACCGAAACCTGCGATCTTGATATTCAACTCTTCGCTTAAGCCTTTATCCTCTTCCTTAGCCTTGATCTTATTAGCAAGGTTCTCCTCATACGAGGACTTCTCACGCTTAAGGATATCAGCCAGCTGCAGAACACCGTTACGCTCTGCAATGAGCCTCTCCGTCTTTGAAACAGACTCGGCGATCTCGTCACGGAGTTTATCGAGCTGCTCAGTAAACGACTT
>CADCQX010000206.1 GCA_902803695.1 Oscillospiraceae bacterium | reverse complement strand
GTACAAAACTCTCAACCATTCCGGTGGTTATTACCTTGAGGTCACACCTGTTCCCATCCCGAACACAGAAGTTAAGCTCAATGGTGCTGAAGATACTTAGCTGGAGACGGCTCGGAAAAATAGGTTGCTGCCGGATTATATGGACCGACTTGCGAATAAACGCAGGTTGGTCCTTTTTTTATGCGTGATGATTGTTATTGCTTTTTTTTGTAATATTAGTGTTATACTTATTAATATGTAATTAAATGCTCAGGAGGTTCCCATGGCCAAGATACTTATAGTCGACGACGAACAGGCAATTGTTGACTCCATTGTAGACGTTCTTAACACTTTTGGCTTTGAGACAATTTCATCAACAGACGGAAGAGAAGGATTCAAGATGGCTACCGAGCTCGATCCTGATCTTATCGTTCTTGACTGGATGATGAAGGATTATAACGGTCTTCAGTTTACTGAGGATTTCAGAAACGCAAATTATAACACTCCTATTATCTTCCTCACTGCAAGAGGAAATGCTACAGATTATCAGGTCGAGGCACTGAGGATCGGTGCTGATGACTACCTTGCCAAGCCTTTTGAGCCTGGCGTTTTGGTTGCACGTATCAAGGCAGCTCTTCGTAGAGCATCTTATCCTTCCAAGGGTGATGCTTCCAAGAATCAGGGCGATGAGAACCGTCACGTTTATTGCGGCGGAGAGCTCATTATCGATTTCGATGCAATGCAGGCATACCGTTTTGACGAATCATGCGATCTTACAAACCGTGAGTTCCAGCTTTTGAAGTATCTCGAGAGCAATGCGGGACGTGTTTGCAAGAGAAGCGAACTTCTGAACAAGGTCTGGGAGTACGACTATCTTGGTGATGAGCGTACAGTAGACGTTACAGTCAGAAGAACACGTGAGAAGATCGAACCGGATCAGTCCAAGTTTAAGTACATCCTTACAAGAAGAGGATCAGGTTATTCATTCCCTAAGGATCTTGAATAATAATGTTTTTTCTTATCATCAATCTGTCTCAATATATACCGGAGGCTCTTAAACAGAACCTCTGGCTTATTTTGCTGATCTGCTGTCTTTCTTTGGCTGTCGGCATTATGGTCGGCTACCTTCTCGGAAACAGATCTTTGAAAAAAGATTATGACGAGGCTTTCGAAGCCGAAAGGCACATGGGCACCATCCAGAAGTCCATCGCTGAGAACGTTGGTCTTGGCATTATCGTCTATGGCAAAGACGGAGTTTTATACAGCAACAACACCATAACGGAGTTCGCGGGATTTATCGATAACGGTAAGATCCCGGGCGACCTCAATATCTTCCTGGACAGATATGACAACAAGGATAACCACCTTAAATCCGATTATCTTGTCTCTATCGAAAACGGTGCGGACTTAGTCAGATCCAACTACATGGTCAACAACAAGATCTATGAGATAAAGATCTTGAAAAGGACCGTCGATTACGAAGTGGAAGACGAAAAGGAAGAAGCTCCGGAGAGCGAAGTCTTTGATATCGTCATTGTAGAAGACATAACCCAGATAAAAGACGACGAGAGAAGGCAGAAAGACCTTGCTGCCAACGTTTCCCACGAGCTCAAGACACCTCTTACGGTCATCAGGGCTTCTGAGATCTTTGTCCAGAAGTTAAGATCTCCGCAAAAACCGACTTACGACGAGATCGAGAAGTGGGGAAACAGGATCCTCGCAAACGCCATAAGGATGCAGGACATCGTCGAGGACTTCCTCGTGCTTTCCATGAGCACACAGACCAAGCAGATGAGGATCTTCGAAGTCTTTCCTATGGTCGAAAAAGCTATCTCCAACCTGAATGATTACCCGAATGCGGACAAAGTCAGGATAGTCTCGCCGAAAAATGCGGCTTATCCTCTCGGTTTCGGTAACAGCAGACTAATCATGAGAGTCGTTACGAATCTGTTGACCAATGCGGTCAAATATATCGACTATGACGGCAAGGAAAAACCGAACGAGATCGTGATTAACATTGTTACAACTGCCGATAAAATAGGCATTCAGGTGGATGACAACGGTCGAGGCATTCCTGAAAAAGACATCGATCATCTGTTCGAGAGATTCTACCGTGTCGACAATTCAGGCTCACGAGATGTGGGCGGATCCGGTCTTGGTTTGGCGATCGCGAGAGAGATCGCGGAAAATCACGACGGAAATATCAGTATCGTCTCAAAACTTAATTCCGGTTCATCATTTACTTTGTTCCTGCCGACAGCCAAGAGCTGTTTTGAGAGGATCTATGAAGATGCAAAAGACGGAGTCATTTCCGAGATCCCGTACTATAAAGCCGTAACCGATTTCTTCTTCAGAGAGGAGATCGAAGCAGCGAGGTCTAAGGGATATAACGATATCGTTAAGACAGCGGATGACCTTAAGATCAGCGACACAAGCGAGAAGTTCAATGAATCTGACGAGATCAAGCTCATCGCTTTGCTGGGTGACGAGAGATTCAAGGATCTGTGCGAAGAGCTGACGTATGTGGATGTTTTCGAGGATGATGAAGAGGATTATGACGAGGACGAAGAAGAGATAGATGAGGAAGAGGTCATCGAGCCTGAGGTTTCTGAGGAGCCGGAGATGACCGAGGCCGAGGAAGCGGCGGCTGAGGCCTACGCGACAGAGGTTCTGGAGGCGTACGAGAAGAGTATGCTGGAGCTTCAGATCGAGGAGCAGAACGAGAGGATCGCGAGGGAGCAGGAGGAGTTCGAGCGCCAGAAGAAGAAGGAAGTTCAAGAATTTCTCATGCAGCCTGTGGTCCAGCAGAGCATGAAACAAACAAAAATAATTGAGAACGTCACGAAAAAAGACGAACAAAATGTAAACAATGGCGATTTTGTGCGTCTGGAGGACAAAGACAAGACAGTTATTCACCCAAATTCCGAGAAAAAACTGTATAATGGTACAAGCGGAAGATTGTTTGAAGGGAAGAAAAAATCTTCGACTAAGAAGATTAAGGGCAATGAGGAATCTGAGCCTATAAGATCTGCGGTGAAGCAGGTCCTGGATGAGGCGAGTGCGATCGAGGACAAGATCGCTAAGAACAACGACGAAGGAAACAGATAAAAGTGTATTCATATAGAATAAATGGTGGTAAACCGCTTCACGGTGATATTACTATCAGCGGCAGCAAGAATGCCGTACTGGGCGTATTGGCAGCAGCGATGATGCTGGACGGCCCATGTATATTGGAAAATGTGCCGGATATTTCCGACGTTAAGGTAATGGTGGAACTTTGCAGGACCATCGGTGCCACTATTGAAGAGATC
>CADCQX010000205.1 GCA_902803695.1 Oscillospiraceae bacterium | reverse complement strand
TATTTTGACCTCCGGATCCTTCTTGAATTCAAAGATAACGTTAACCTTAGGTTGGATTTCTATTTTCCCGTTTTTTTAATTCCGACATAAGGTTGGATTTATTTCTGTAAAAAGCTTTCTTTGGACCTTTGTTCACGGAATCTTCTCCCAAAGAGGCATTAGCACCAACTTAGGGTTGGAAATCTTTTTGATCCCGTTTTCCTGTTCCGTCATAAGGTTGGAATTAAAAATCTGTTCTGGAGAATAAAAAACTTAAGGTTGGATTTTTGATGAATAAAGCTTGTTTATATCCGGATAAGATTGAAAAAGTTTACGGAGACAGCGGTTTTCAGGGCAGGCGTAAATTTGCCACAAAATTACTTTGACTATCAAAGTATTGATGATATTATGAAGTTGAACCATGAATATATCATGATGTATGGTACGATATGAGGGTGAGGTCGATCAATGCTCAGATATATACTTATGATGTACGTAACATTAGTCCCGACAATACTCGCGGGAATCGCTGTGATGATATGGTGCAAGCTTCCTATAATGAAGTTTGCAGCTCGTCCTATCGATTACGGTAAGAACTTCGTCGACGGGCGAAGGATCTTTGGGGACAGTAAGACATGGAAGGGCATGATCGGATACGTTATCTTCAACGTTATCTTTTCGGTGCTTTGGGGATTGATCAGTATCAATGAGACATTGGCCGGCCTTAACTTCTTCTACCGGGAACATGACAACACGGTTTTGTACAACGTTATAGTCGGAGTGCTTTTGGGACTCGGATATGCACTGTTTGAGCTTCCGAACAGTTTTCTTAAGAGAAGACTGGATATTACTCCGGGAAAGACCGTCAACGGATTTTGGAAGGTGTTCTTTATCTTCCTGGACCAGGCGGATTCCGTGTTCGGTGTGGCACTTGTGGTATGGCTGTTCTTCCCTTTGGGAATACTTCTTTACCTCCTGTATGTACTGGTTGGTGCCGCGACCCACTTGTTCCTGAACATGATGCTTTATTTTATGAAGCTTCGGAAGAATATGTTTTAAGGAGCAGAGGTAATGATCGTCAGGTTAGATAGCAGGGAAGAAGGAAATGAGAAACTCGGGAATAAGGGAAAGTTCCTGTTATTAATGAAAAGCAAAGGGTTTAATGTTCCGAACGGATTTGTTCTGGACAGTGACACCTATGACGATACCGTAAAGGCAAACGGAACCGATGAGAAGATCAGGGAGGCTCTTAAGGGCCTTACCAAGGAAAATGTCCGCGAGACTTCCGAGAAGATAAGTAAGCTCTTTGACGGGCTGAAGCTTCCTTCTCTTATCGAAAAAGAGATCTCAGAGCAGGCTGATTCCGGCAAGCTTTATGCGGTTCGAAGCAGCGGTACGAAAGAAGACCTCGATGAGTTCTCTTTCGCAGGACAGTACCAGACTTTTCTCAATACAAGTTATGAGGATATCGAAGAAAAAGTCATCGAATGTTATAAGTCGATGTTTAGTGAGATCATCCTAAGTTATCTCATCAACAGGACAATAGACTTGAGTGATCTTAAGATGTCTGTCGTTGTTCAGGAGATGGTTGATTCCGATTTAAGCGGTATCTGCTTTACCATTGATCCTGTAACGGGAAATGATAAGACGATGCTCATCGAAGTGTCTGAGGGATTGGGTGAAAACATAGTAAGCGGAAAGACTGTTCCGGAGCAATATCACTTCAATTGGTACGACGGAAAAGAAGCAGACCGCAAAGAAGGAAACAAGTTTATCTCTTCCGAAAAAGTTAAGGAATATGCGGATGTATTTGCCAAGATCCAGCAGCAGTTCGGATATCCATGTGACATAGAATTCGCGATCAAGAACGGCGAACTTTATATACTGCAGTCACGAAGGATCACGAAGATAAATTATTCTGGAATCAACGACGTATGGACTACTGCGGACTTTAAGGACGGCGGTGTCTCCGCGACTGTCTGCACTCCTTACATGTGGAGCCTTTATGAATATATCTGGGAGTATTCTCTTCGAAAATTCATTGTGGATTCAAGGATCCTCAAGGATGAGGAGCTTCCTAAAAAACTCGGCGAGATGTACTACGGAAGATGCTACTGGAATCTTAGCGCAGTCAAAAAGACAATGGAGCAGATCGTAGGTTATAAGGAAAGAGAATTCGACAGCGAATATGGAATAAGCGGAAACTATGAAGGTGACGGCAAAGTTACCGGTGCGACTCCGAAGGTTCTCTTTCACATGATCCCGATCATCGTTAAGCAGAAAAGCCTTCTTGATGACAGAAAAAAGAATTCCGAAAGATATAAGAAGGAACTTTTGGATCTTTACTATGACTACAAAGATCAGCTTGATAACGGAAAGATCGAGGATATCACGAAGTCATTTACGAAGATAACGAAGGAAACATACTTAAGGTCTGAAACAACTTATTTCTGGCAGATCTTTATTAACACGATCCACCAGTCACTTTATAAGGACAGTCTTCTTAAGTATGTATCGGAAAGTGAGTATCTGTCGCTTCTTGCAAACATAGATAACATTTCCCACCTTCTTCCTTTTTATGACATGTGGGATATCACGAGAAAGATCAGGAACAGCGAAGAGGATGTGAAGTTCTGGAAGGAAAATTCCGCTTCTGATATCGCGCTGAAGATAGATCATGAGACACATCAGATGCCTTTGGTAAAAAAGCTCATCGATGATTACGGATATCATTCCGACAAGGAACTGGATATTACATATCCTTGCTACTACGAAGAGCCTGAAGTACTGATCGCGATGGTCAAGGATATGGCACTTCTTGATGACTCTTTCTCACCTCTTGAGGACAAGGAAAGAGGAAACGAAGTCCATAGAAAGATAATGAAAGAACTTGAGGGAAAAGTATCTTCTTCCGAGTACAAAAAGATCTCCGACAAGATCGCTAATATGCGTAAGATGCTTTGGTGGAGAGAAGAGTTCAGAGACGTTTCTACGAGATTCTATTATATGCTTCGTATGTACACCATGGAGTATGCGAAAAAGCTCGAGAAAGACGGTGTTCTGAATACATGGGAAGACGTGTGGTTCCTTAAGGTCGGAAACCTCTGGGATTATATCGACGGCAGGAAGACAAAGGAAGATCTTAATGAGCTTATCGTTAAGAATAAGTTCTACTATAACGCATACAGAAATTACATCAGCGACAACGAGATCGGTCACGATTTCAAGGTCCTGAAGGACAGCGAGAATAAGAACACGATCAAGGGTCTTGGTGCGAATAACGGCAAGATCACAGCAGTTGCCAGAGTCATCGAAGACTTTACAAAGATCGACAGACTCCAGCAGGGCGATATCCTGGTAACCAGGTTTACCGACACGGGATGGACTCCTAAGTTCGCGATCCTGTCGGGAATCGTAACCGAGTACGGCGGAATCCTTTGCCACGCGGCTATCGTATCGAGAGAGTACGGAATTCCTGCGATCGTTTGCTGCAAGGATGCAATGAGTAAGATCAGGGACGGTCAGACCATAACCATTGACGGCTCGACCGGAACAGTAACGATATCGGAAGGTGATTAACATGTTTATCGGTAAGTGGAACAAGTCGGTAATCTTAACTTATATTGGATTGATGTTTGCGGTTGCGGGAATGTTTCTGGCGTTCACGGCAGACAAGATCACGTATTCTTTTTCGTGCCTGATGATGGCAGGTATATGCGATCTTTTTGACGGTATGGTCGCTCGAAAATGCAAGCGCACGGAAGAAGAGAAACTGTTTGGAATCGAACTTGATTCTCTCGTTGATGTCATAAACTTCATCGCACTTCCGATCTGTATTTTTATCGGAATGGGAATGACGAAGGTTTGGTTTCTTCCGGCATATATGCTGTTCGCGATCTGCGGTGTTGCAAG
Organism: Oscillospiraceae bacterium; assembly: GCA_902803695.1. Lineage (GTDB taxonomy): Bacteria > Bacillota > Clostridia > Saccharofermentanales > Saccharofermentanaceae > Saccharofermentans. Next base: position 400 of record CADCQX010000205.1, on the reverse strand, counting down.
GCTCGGATATTTCAATATCGCCACAGCCGACAGCGAAGGGCCGGTCAAGTATTATACGGGTCTTCCGGTAACATTCTCGGCACTTATTTTTCCTCTTATCTATCTTCTTCATGTGCCGCTCAGCAAGAAGGTTTTCCCGTTTGTTCTGCTGGGCATGATCGTGCTGGTTTCAGTTTGTCAGATCCTTAAGATCAAGATACCGAAACCGAAGGGAATATGGTACGGAATATTCGGACTTTTGGCTATCGTAATGCTCGTGGTATATCTGGTTTTCTTGTAAGGGATTAAACATGAAGATCTATGACAGACAAAGTAAGTCATATGAAGAGACAGAACAGTACGGTGCAGGCAAGCTTGAGTTCCTGTACAATAACGCGTTCGGCCGGCTGTTTTTAGGCCT
>CADCQX010000204.1 GCA_902803695.1 Oscillospiraceae bacterium | reverse complement strand
TGCACGGTTCAAAGCAACTGTGTAAAGTCTCTCAACAAACTCTTCGAATCCGCCTCCTGTTGATGTGTTAGAAGGTGCCGGTGTTGATGGACCTGGCGTTGATGGACCAGGTGTTGATGGACCAGGTGTGGAAGGATCAGGTTGTTTTACCGGGATATCCTGAACATCTTTTGTCTGTGTCTCAAATGCTTTATTCTCGAATTTTGCCGTATATGTTGTCGTGCCTTTCTCGGTTTCTGTGGCTGCTTTTTTTACTACGGAAGTGGTACCAACAGTCTCCGTCTCGTTCAATGTACTGTCATATTTATGCACCCTTGTTGCCGTGCATTTTTTCAGATCGGAAGACCATGAGTATTCAGAAGGCTCGTAATAATCCGGCGGACAGATCTTGAGAGTTGATACATAAGCTGAACCGTCGCTTTCATATATTCCTCCGGTCTTAGTTATCCACTCATCAGGTTCTGTTATTTCACAACCTTCAAACTTAAGATCGGTGTCCTCAGAGAATGTTATCGCTCCATAGTTTGAATTGATCGTTACCTCCGAATTATCGATCGTCAGACAGTCCCCGTACGACTGACTGTCCCCGTTCATATATATACCGTATTTTCCGTTGAGCTCGAGTGATACATCTTTTATGGTAAGGTTTGGGGCCGTGATGAGCCTCGAGTCGTTGCTGTTCAATATCAGCTTGTTGTTTCCTGTAATAGTAGTAGTGTTATAAAAATAGAAATATCCGTCAAGAACTGATCTCTCTGATACATTGACAGTCAGGTCATTGACATAAGAAGAAATAATGTTTTTTCCACCATAGTCATAATCCCCATGAATATAGAGCGTCTTGGTCCAGAGATCATAACTGAAGACTCCGTTTCCCAGGATATCATCGCAATTATCTGTAGTAACGCCTTTCGCGCAGACGAAAAAGCCGCCCTGAATTACCGATATTGTTTCATATTTTCCATCGTCGTAGGAAATCATTAAACCGAGCGGAACAATAATATCCCTGTAAAGCGAGTTCACGCTCATAAGGTATCCGGAAAGCATCATGATGTTCTTTGAAGAATCGAGGCAGGATCCGTTATCGTTGTAATTGGCAATATATCCGGACTCGATCACAAGCTTTCCTTTTGTAAGTCTTATTAACGAGCCTTCCGTATTGCCTCCGATAAAGCCCTCTCCAGGATCACCCGCGTTTATGATAACCGTATCGGATTCATCCTTAGTATTAATAATCAGATAATAATCGTCATAAAAGCAGATCTCATTGTTGTTCAGATCCAACGTCAGAGAAGTGCAGATCGTTACTGAACTGTATAGACTGATATCGCCCTTTACCTTTATGGTCTTACCCTTACTCGCTGTTGATCCCAGAGCCGCTTTAAGTTCGGCTTCGGTATCGACCTCAATGACATCTTCCGCAGCGTTTACCTTACAGGCAAAGCCTGGCAGAAACATTGAAAACATAAAAACTATCAGTAGTGCTGTTGCCGTTGAAACAGTTATCGATCTGACTTTACTCATATAAGTACTCCTTCCTGGATATAAAGAACACGCCCTGCATGCGTCAGATAATGCAAAGCGTGCTTAAACCTACACATGTATTATACATCTGATATTTTCTTTTCGAAAATACAAAAAAGGCGACCTTTCGGCCGCCTTCATATTATCTTACAATCGCATACTTTTGACATATCTCAGTAAACTCAGGGCAGGTGGAGAAGAAGTTAAATACTTCATCTCTGCTCGTTCCATTACTCAGAAGGTCAAGCCAATATGCTTTTCCTTCAGCCTCAGGATCACGACCCATGAAGGTCTTGTACATCCTGTTGATATATTCCTCGTCACTGTACTTCGCATCTACAAACTCGGTACTATAGAAGAACTCCTTAGCTGCCTGTGATCCTGAAAGTTCCTGATTAGTAAGGCCTAAACTCCAGAACTTAAGACCGCCCTCCTCAGGCTCTCTTCCGAGGCACTCTGTGTACAGTCTTGTAGCGAATGCAGTTGCATTAGCAGAAGCAATGGTTGCCTTCGCTCTTGTAGCGCCCGATCTTACGCCGTAAGAAGCACAAACATTGCACCACTCTTCTGAGTTGATGAAGCAATCTACAACAACATCACGACCCTGTGTTTTAAGGCTGTTCATCCAGAAGTTGAAACCATCC